>JBFHWF010000051.1:0-17134 GCA_041589175.1 Gammaproteobacteria bacterium | reverse complement strand
TGATTGGCGGTGGCGTTGCCGCAGTCCTGTTGTTACTGGCACTGCTGTTACGTCGTTTACGTGGCAAGAAAGATGAGGTTGAAGAAGAACTCACCGATCTGGATGCACTGGATGGCGATCTGGCGGCCGATGCACTGGGTGACGACATGGAAGCGACTACCGAAATGATGGTAGATGCGGATACCGCAGAAGCCGACATGGAAGCAACCCAGGTGATGACGGCGGCAGATGAAGCGGAAGATACCGTATTCGATCTGAACGATAAGCCAGCGGCGGCGGTTGAAGAAGAAGACAAGGACGACGTGATCGCAGAAGCCGATGTGTACCTGGCCTATGGTATTTACCAGCAGGCGGAAGACCTGCTGACCAATGCGATTGATCAGAATCCTGAGCGTGATGATTACCGCATGAAGTTGCTGGAAACGCATTACGCTGCGAAGAATGCGCCAGCCTTCGAACAGCTGGCAGAAGATGTACAGAAACGTAAAGGTGACGACAAGGCCTATTGGGGCCGCGTGGTTGCCATGGGTAGTGAGCTGGTGCCCGCCAGCAGCCTGTTTAGTGGTGCCGATGAGCTGCTTGCAGGTATTGATACCGATTCCCTGTTGCCGGACAAGCCGGCTACCACTGACCTTGAACTTGATGCCGAGAGCGCAGATGATAGCGGCGGTCTGGGTGAGCTGGGTCTGGGTGATGATCTGGGCCTGGGTGAGTCACTGGAACTGCCCGACGAAGAACTTGATGCCGAAGGCGTGCTGGATAGTAACCTCGATGAGGATCTTGGTCTGGGTGACGATCTGGATCTGGGGAACACCCAGGAATTTGAAGCAGCCATGAGTGAAGTGTCTTCAGACATTGACACTGAACTTGACCTTGCTGCCGATCTGGAAACACCGGCAGCTGATGAAGGTCTGGATATGGAAATGGATCTGGCGGATCAGCTGGAAACCATTAGCAGTGAAATGGGAACGGGTACTGCTGCAGAATCAGACACAGCGGAACTGGATCTGGGTGATGCTGATCTTGATCTGGGTGACGTGGATGCAGCCGATGACTCGCTGGATATGGATGACGAAGATTTCTCCCTCGACTTCGAGGCATCGGAGTTAGGCTTTGAAGAGTCTGACGATAATGCTGAAGCAGATGCGGGTGAAGATGTATCACTGGATGCCGATCTGGATCTGGGTGTTGATCTGGATGAAGCCGTAGCGGCCACCGACGACGAAGACATTGAAATGGATCTGACCGGTGAGCTGGGTGACCTGATGGGTGAAGAGGACGCTCCTGCTGCAGAAGAAGATGAAGGTCTCGACCTGAGTGATGATCTGGACCTGGGTGCTGACCTCGATGCGGATCTGGATCTGGGTGATGCGCTTGAAGAGGTGGCTGAGGCTGATGATGTTGAAGTGTCGCTGGATCTGGATACTGCCGATCTGGATGTTTCAGCAGATGAGATCAGTCTGGATGCCGATCTGGATCTTGGCGATGACATTGATCTGGATATGGGTGATGCGATGGAGGCTAGCCTGGAGGATGACAGTGACTTCGATATCTCTGAACTTTCGGAAGATGTTGATGAAGTGAGCACCAAGCTGGATCTGGCACGCGCCTATATCGATATGGGTGATAATGAAGGTGCCCGCAGTATTCTCGAAGAAGTTAAGGTCGAGGGTAATGATGAGCAACAGCAGCAGGCCGAGGAGCTACTCAAGCAGGCCAGCTAACAGAAATTTCTGTTATAGTGCAAAACGGCATTGGGGCGACCTGATGCCGTTTTTGTTTTTTTTGCATGACCCAAAGCGGAGAAATCACACAGCGATGCGTATTGCACTGGGCATTGAATACGACGGCAGCCAGTTTGCTGGCTGGCAGATGCAGAAGCATGGCACACGTACCGTACAGGCCGTGGTAGAAGACGCGCTGTCGACGGTTGCCGATGAAGCTGTGCAGGTCATCTGTGCGGGTCGTACCGATACCGGCGTGCATGCAACCGGGCAGGTAGTTCACTTCGACTGTCATGCTCAGCGTCCCGATAAGGCCTGGATCATGGGGGTGAATGCGCACCTGCCGGATGATGTCAGCTCGATCTGGGTGCAACATGTGGCGCATGACTTTAGTGCTCGATTTAGCGCCACCGCGCGTCAGTATCGTTACATTATTCTTAATCGACATGCACGCTCCGCAGTGCTTAGTCGGCGGGTTACCTGGAAACATGGAACACTTGATGCGGATGCTATGCATCGAGCGGCACAGGTGCTGGTGGGTGAGCAGGATTTTTCTTCGTTTCGCTCGGCCGCCTGCCAGGCGGAACATGCCCGGCGAAATGTGCACTGGATAAAGGTCAGCCGTGAGGGTGACTTTGTGTATATCGATATCGAGGCAAACGCCTTTCTGCATCATATGGTGCGAAATATTGTCGGCTCATTGATAATGGTGGGGCGGGGTGAACAGTCGGAATCCTGGATTGCCGAGCTGATGCAGGTACAGGATCGTAATCAGGCGGGTCCTACCGCTCCCGCCGACGGTCTGTATCTGGTGAAGGTGACCTATCCTGAAGAGCAGGGAATACAGGCGGGGTTTTTTCTACCTAAATTCACCTGATTTCGCGGTATAGCATCTGCTTGAATTCCCTCACAAAAGCCAGCGGTATATGCGTCGAAAGCGCTGGGAACGGCTGTCAAATTTCTGTTAAAATGCCAGGTTTTAGCGTAAACGGGCTTTCAATGCGAACACGAGTCAAGATCTGTGGAATTACCCGCCCTGAAGATGGACGGGTAGCAGCACGACTGGGTGTGGATGCCATCGGTCTGGTGTTCTATGAGAAGAGCCCGCGTAATGTCAGTATCCAGCAGGCGCGAGAGGTCTGTGATGCCCTGCCTGCGTTTGTCAGTGTGGTATCCCTGTTTATGAATCCGCAACAGTCGCTTGTCGATGCGGTGCTCGAACAGTGTCCCATCGATGTGATCCAGTTTCACGGTACCGAGTCGGCGGAATTCTGCGCCTCGTTTGCGCGGCCCTATATCAAGGCGCTAGGCATGGCGGACGGTGTTGCACTGGGTGAGCAGATTGCCCAGTATAAAGCAGCCCACGGCATCCTGCTGGACAGCCACGCCACGGGTGCCGCGGGTGGCACAGGCGAAACGTTCGACTGGGAGATAATACCCCCGGCCTACCGGGAAAGTATTATACTGGCGGGTGGCCTTAACCCGGATAATGTGGCTGAAGCGATACAGCGAGTTAAGCCGTTTGCCGTCGACCTGAGTTCCGGGGTTGAGGCATCTCCCGGTATCAAGGACGAGGCCCTGGTAACAAGATTAATGAATGAAGTTAAACGAATCGATTGTGAGCGTATTGAATGAGTAAGATCGAGTGTAGCGATTACTACGCCATGCCGGATGAGCGTGGTCACTTCGGTATCTACGGTGGCAAGTTTGTTGCCGAGACCCTGATGGAGCCTATCGAAGAGTTGCGCCAGGCCTATGAAACGATCAAGAATGATCCCTCCTTCCAGGCGGATTTTGATCGCGACCTGGCACATTATGTGGGGCGTCCCAGCCCGATGTATTTCGCAGAGCGCTGGAGCGAAAAACTCGGTGGAGCAAAAATTTATCTGAAGCGCGAAGACCTCAATCACACCGGCGCACACAAGATCAATAACACCATTGGTCAGGCACTACTGGCGAAGCACATGGGCAAGAAGCGGGTGATCGCAGAAACCGGTGCTGGACAGCATGGTGTTGCCTCTGCAACCGTTGCTGCACGTTTCGGTATGGAGTGTGTTGTTTACATGGGTGCCGAAGATGTGAAGCGTCAGGCACCGAATGTCTATCGCATGAAATTACTCGGCGCGGAAGTCGTGCCGGTAACCTCCGGTTCGAAAACCCTGAAAGATGCTCTCAACGAAGCCATGCGTGACTGGGTAACCAATGTGGATAATACCTTTTATATTATTGGTACCGTTGCCGGGCCGCATCCATATCCTGCCATGGTGCGTGACTTCCAGACAGTGATCGGTCGCGAAGCGAAACGCCAGATGATGGAAATGGAAGGTCGTCTGCCGGATGCGCTGGTTGCCTGTGTCGGCGGTGGTTCTAATGCGATTGGTTTATTTCATCCTTTCCTGGGTGATGAGTCGGTCAAAATTTACGGCGTAGAAGGTGGTGGTGACGGTATCGAAACCAAAAACCACGCGGCGCCTCTGTGTGCGGGTAAACCGGGTGTGTTACACGGTAACCGTACTTACCTGATGGAAGATAACAACGGCCAGATCATCGAAACCCATTGTATTTCTGCGGGTCTCGATTACCCCGGTGTGGGCCCCGAGCACGCCTGGTTAAAAGACTGTGGCCGTGCTAACTACGTGAGTGTGAATGACCAGGAAGCTCTGGCCGCTTTCCACGAACTGACACGAACCGAGGGAATTATCCCTGCGCTGGAATCAAGCCACGCTCTGGCTTATGGTGCCAAGCTGGCAAAGACCATGAGCAAGGACGAGGTGATCGTGATTAACCTGTCGGGCCGTGGCGACAAAGACATCAATACCATTGCAGACATCGAGGGCATCAAGCTGTGAGTCGTTTACGCACAACATTTGAGGCGCTTAAAGCCGATAACAAAAAAGCCCTGATCCCATTTATTACGGCGGGTGATCCTGAACCATCGGTCACCGTTGGCCTGATGCACGACATGGTCGCTGCGGGTGCCAGCATTCTTGAGCTGGGTATCCCGTTCTCCGATCCCATGGCGGAAGGCCCGGTGATTCAGGCCGCCTGTGAACGTGCACTGGAACATAATGTCAGTCTGCATGATGTGCTGGGCATGGTAAAAGAATTTCGTAGTAAGGATAATGCCACGCCGGTGGTGCTCATGGGTTATGCCAACCCGGTTGAAGTGATGGGCTACGAGGCATTTGCCAGTACAGCTTCAGAGGCCGGGGCGGATGGTCTGATACTGGTCGATCTGCCACCGGAAGAAGGTGCCGATTTGATTGCGGCACTGAAAGCAAAAGATATCGATATGATTTATCTGCTGGCACCAACCACTACCGATGAACGCATGGAGTTGATCTGTAGTCAGGCCAGTGGTTTCGTTTATTATGTATCATTAAAAGGTGTAACAGGTGCTGCCCATCTGGATGTGGATTCGGTAGTGGAAAAGGTTAATCAGATTCGTGGACATACATCTATACCGGTAGGCGTTGGCTTCGGTATTCGTGATGCGGATTCGGCACAGCGCGTAGCTGCGGTTGCCGATGCCGTCGTTGTTGGTAGTGCCGTAGTGAGTCGTGTGGCAGAGAATGCCGGTAACCCGGCAAAAATTTCAGAAGAAGTCTGTGCGCTGCTTGCGTCGATGCGCAAGGCGATGGATGCGTAAAGATTGTTACGTTAAAACAGGGACGTCAGAAAAAAATATAAAATGCGGGAACGATCCGCGGCAGACAGAACAGGGTGTGGTCTGTTGAACACAAAGGTTAAAACAATATGAACTGGTTTGAAAAACTCATGCCGTCCCGTATTCGTACGTCGGCCGATGCGGCGGACAAGAAGGGCTCGGTACCGGAAGGTTTATGGACCAAGTGCACGGCCTGTAATGCGGTGCTCTACCGTGCAGAGCTGGAACGTAACTACGAAGTGTGCCCCAAGTGTAGTCACCATATGCGCATGGGTGGACGTAAGCGTCTGGAAAGTTTTCTCGATGAGGAAGGTCGTGAAGAAATTGCGGCAGAGCTGAAGCCGGTCGACATGCTCAAGTTCAAGGACAGCAAAAAATACAAGGATCGCATTGTTGCTGCACAGAAAACCACCGGCGAAAATGATTCGTTTATTGCTTACAAGGGTTTTCTCAAGAGCAATCCACTGGTGGCTACGGCCTTCGAGTTCAAGTACATGGGTGGTTCCATGGGCTCGGTTGTGGGTGAGAAATTTGTCCGTGCGGCGAATATCTGTCTTGAGGAAGATATTCCGCTGGTTTGCTTTACCGCATCGGGTGGTGCGCGTATGCAGGAGTCACTGTTTTCTCTGATGCAGATGTCGAAGACTTCGGCGGTATTACAGAAAATGTCACAGCGTGGTATTCCGTTTATATCAATCATGACCGATCCAACCATGGGCGGTGTATCGGCGAGTCTGGCGATGCTGGGTGATATTAATGCGGCCGAGCCCAATGCACTGATTGGTTTTGCAGGTCCACGGGTTATTGAACAGACCGTCCGTGAAACCCTGCCGGAAGGTTTCCAGCGTAGTGAGTTTCTGCTGGAGCATGGTGCTATCGACCTGATTATCGATCGCCGTGATATGCGCGATAAAATCGCCAGCCTGTTGAGCATGATGCAGAATAAGCCAGCGGCCTGAGGCCTGGCTGGTTCATTCTGGCGAAGTCAGATCGTTTAATTTTCCATGCGCTTCAATACCCTCGAGGACTGGCTCAGCTGGCAGGAAAGCCTCAATCCGAAAGAGATCGATCTCGGGCTGGATCGGGTTGAGCAAGTGCTGCAACAACTCGGGTTATCATCCGATTATCCCTGCCCGGTAATTACCGTTGCCGGTACCAATGGTAAAGGTTCAACGGTTGCGCTGATTGAATCAATTCTGGTTCAGGCCGGTAAAAACGTTGGCTGTTACACATCGCCCCATATCTTCAAATACAACGAACGTATCCGCATTAACCAGCAGGATATCGATGATGCCAGTTTATGCGTGGCCTTTGATGCGGTGGATCGTGCGCGGGGTGAGATACCCTTAACCTACTTTGAGTTTGGTACCCTGGCGGCCTTGCAATTGTTTCAGCAGCATCAGCTAGATGTGGTGGTGCTTGAAGTGGGCCTGGGTGGTCGCCTGGATGCGGTCAACGTGATCGATGCCGACGTTGCGGTGATTACCAGTATTGGTATTGATCACGTGGACTGGCTGGGCAATAGTCTCGACAGTATTGCACGGGAGAAGGCCGGGATTATGCGTGCCGACCGACCCTGTATTATCGCCATGATGAATCCACCGCCAGCCTTACTGGAATCTGCAGAAACATACTCGGCCAGGGTGGTTCGCCTGGGCCATGAATATCTCTATCAGAAAGTGTCGGCCGATCACTGGCAACTACGCAGTGATTCGGTATATCTGCCAGACCTGCCGTTGCCCGCACTGAAGGGTGGTGTGCAGCTGCAGAATGCCGCAGCGGCGGTGATGGCCGTGAACAGTTTACCGGGGGTGTTAGTCGATAACGCTACGGTTGGCGAAGCCATGAAAGCGGTATCGTTGTCGGGGCGCTATCAGCAGCTAGCCGTGCAACCGGAAGTGCGTGTGGATGTGGCCCATAATGAGCAGGCGGCGACCCAGCTGGCAGCGTTGCTGGCTGATAATGTAACGGCTGGCAGGACACTGGTGGTTGTCGCTATGTTGTCCGATAAAGCCGTCGACAAAGTCATCGATGTGCTGTCGTCAGAGGTGGATCACTGGTTCACTGCGGGCCTGGATGTTCCCCGTGGGTTGTCCGCAAAAAACATGGCAGAAGCCGTGCGTGCCCAGCTGGCTGATGATACACTGACGGCCAGCGAAACCGTTGGTGAAGCCTGTCGTGCAGCGATGCAACGGGCCAGTGCCGACGACAGGCTGATTATTTTTGGCTCGTTCTATACGGTTAACGAGGCCATGACATATTTTTCTCACAGGCTTAAATAGCACCGGGCTCTGATCAGATTTGGACAGGAAACTCAGAAAGCGTTTAATTGGGGCAATCGTACTGGCAGCCTTTCTCGTGATACTGGTTCCGGAATGGCTGGATGGTGCCGGTCACCGGGCACGTTATAGTCAGGCGGTGGTGATTCCAGACGAACCTCAGTTCAAGCCCATCTCCGAGTATATGGAACCACGCAAAACTGCACAGACCATCAACAAACTCATCAAGCCTGAAGAGTCTCGTATCCATGCCTGGGCCCTGCAGGCGGGGAGCTTTTCCCAGCAGACGAATGCTGAATCGATGCGTGACAGGTTACGAGCAAAGGGCTATGCCAGTTATGTGGATGTGCTAAAGAAACCTGACAACACGGTTTATCGGGTGCGTATTGGCCCCGAGCTGGATCAGCAGCGACTCGAAGTACTGCAGAAAAAGATCCAGAAAGACGAAAGTATCGAAACCATCGTGGTGCAACATCCGTGATGATTCTGGGTGAACGCCGAGAATGATTTTGCTATCATTGCCGCTTTACGAATTACAGTGGAAACTGGCTGAATGACGCTAGTCGATTTCGGAATTGTCACCATCATCGCGGTGCTTCTGGTGCTGGGTCTAATATGGGGGTTTGTTAAAATCGCAATTGCCCTCGGTACCTGGGTAGCGGCCAGTATTATTTCATTTACCTTTTCACCCAACCTGGCCAGTGCACTGTTGACGGATATCGAATCGCCCCCAATGCGACTGGCGGCAGCCATGGGTATACTGTTTATACTAACCTTAATGGTAGGTGCGGTCGTCAGTTTCCTGGTTCGGCAATTTATCAGTAAAACCGGCTTGAGTGGCCTTGATCGGCTGCTGGGTCTGGTGATTGGCGCCTCCCTGGGAATGGTGGTGGTGGTTGGTCTGGTCTTTATTGCGGGCCTGACACCTGCGCCATCCTATGAATGGTGGCAGGCGTCCCTGTTGATTGAGCGTTTTGAAACACTCGCCGTCTGGTTGCAGGGATACCTGCCAGACGATGTTGCAAAGTATTTTTCCTATTAAGTCTTAAGCGGATTCGTTGCTGAGGTAATTATGTGCGGTATAGTCGGTATTGTTGGCCGAAGTCCTGTTAATCAGATGTTGTATGATGCGCTGACGCTGTTGCAGCATCGCGGCCAGGATGCAGCTGGCATTGTCACCAGCGACGGAAATAAGTTTCATCTGCGTAAATGTAACGGCCTGGTGAGTGATGTGTTCCGCGCCGAAAATATGGTGCAGCTGTTGGGTAATATGGGCATTGGTCATGTGCGCTATCCAACCGCAGGCTGTTCATCCGCCGCCGAGGCCCAGCCGTTTTATGTGAACTCTCCCTACGGTATTGCCATGGCCCATAATGGTAACCTGACCAATGCAGAGGAGCTCAAGGCTCAGCTGTATCAGGATGACCTGCGTCATATCAATACCGAATCCGATTCTGAAATTCTGCTCAATGTCTTTGCCCATGAGCTGCAGGCACTGGGTAAGTTGCAGGTGACGTTCGAAGAAGTGTTCCAGGCCGTTGCTGCGGTACATCGCCGTTGCCGTGGTGGTTATGCCGTGGTTGCGACGATTGTCGGCAAGGGTGTGCTGGCTTTCCGTGATCCTTTTGGGATTCGTCCGGCCTGCTTTGGTAAACGTGAAACAGACCAGGGCACCGAGTATATGGTGGCATCTGAGAGTGTGGCATTGCATGCACTGGGTTTTGAGCTGGTACGTGACCTCGAACCGGGTGAGGCGATGTATATCGATATCGATGGCAACCTCACCACCCGACAGTGTGCAGATAACCCACAGAAATACCCCTGTATTTTCGAGTACGTATATTTTGCGCGCCCCGATTCGATTATTGATGATATTTCGGTTTACAAGGCACGCCTGCGTATGGGTGTGAACCTGGCAGAAAAAATTATTCGCGAGCGTCCGAACCACGATATTGATGTCGTTATTCCGATTCCGGATACCAGCCGTACCTCTGCACTGGAAGTGGCCTATAACCTGGGTGTGAAATATCGCGAAGGCTTTATCAAGAATCGCTATATTGGTCGCACTTTCATTATGCCCGGTCAGAAACAGCGCAAGAAGTCGGTGCGTCAGAAACTCAATGCGATTGATCTGGAATTTAAAGACAAGAATGTATTACTGGTGGATGACTCTATCGTACGTGGTACCACCTCCAAGCAGATCATTCAGATGGCTCGGGAAGCTGGCGCAAAGAATGTTTACATGGCTTCCGCCGCGCCACCGGTACGCTATCCAAACGTGTATGGTATTGATATGCCATCACCACGGGAGTTTGTCGCTGACAATCGAACGGTTGAAGAAATTACAAAGGAAATTGGTGCAGACTGGCTGGTTTACCAGGATCTGGACGATCTGATTCAGGCGGTTCACCGGGGTAATAAGAAAATACATAATTTTGATAGTTCCTGTTTCGATGGACAGTATATTACGGGGGATGTGGATCAGGCCTATCTTGAACATCTCGATGAACTGCGATCTGATTCAGCAAAGAGCCGCCGGGAACATGCGGATAACCTGGCAGGAATCGACCTGTACAGTAACCAGTAGGCGGATATTCGCATAACCAGGTTCAGCGAAGGATATGGATTATAAACACACTCAGTTCCTGGCCCGTCTGTTAATTGGTTTTTTTATCTACCTCGGGCAGGCACAGGCCAGTATTGATGAACAGAAACTGGCGTCTGACCGTCAACTGTTTGGTGAAGCGGTGGACTATTCCAGCCGTGGTGAGTGGGCAAAGGCGGAATCCATTTATCGGGACCTGCTACAACGACACCTGGACTGGCCAGAACCCAGAAACAATCTTGCCATCGTGCTGATGCAAACCAACCGTGTGGATGAGGCTCGTAAAATGCTCGAGCAGGCGGTTGCGACCCACCCCAGTTTCAGAATTTCTCAGAATAACCGTACCCGGCTCTACGATTACCTGGCGAGCCAGGCGTATGACCGAGCACTGGGTGTTGACGACCAGCGCCCATTACCCGAGCTAAAGTTAATTGAATCGATTAATCTGCCCATGCAGGTTGTGGAAAAAACCGTGGAAGTGGTAGTTGAGAAACCGGTGACCGTTGAAAAAATCGTGATGGTCGAAAAGCCACCCAGTCCTGCGCCTGCCGTTGTTAATGTTGCTCACGACGGGCTGAATGCACAGCTCAAAGACCTGGTCATTCGCTGGAGTGAAGCCTGGTCTAACGGTGATATTGAAACCTATCTTGAGGCATACTCCCCATTGTTTGAAACGGGAGATGTACGTTACGATTTTAATCAATGGAAAGAAAGCCGCCGTGCCCGTTTACGCATTTCACGGAATGTTGAGGTCAGAGTCGAGAACCCCAGTGTTTTTATTGGTGAGCAGGGCAAGCGAGCGGTGGTTGAATTTGTACAGTTTTACCGCTCTGTAACTTATCGTGACAAGGTGCTCAAGCAACTGGTGTTGCAGAAGACGGATGATAACTGGTTAATTACGTCTGAGAGAGTCATAAAAACTTACTAAACTCTTTTTGATAAGTATGATTTAGCTAGCGACTTATGCGAAAGATTTTCTTACTGATACTGGCAATAAGCTGTTTTCCGGTGTTTGCTTCCGATGAACACCCGGAAGACCGCCTGCTGGATGCCGTAAATGCTATACAGCAGGGTAACTTTGAACTGGCTCTGCAACGCCTGAAGCGTTTGACGACACAGTTGCCAGATTTCAAACTGGCTCAGTTAATGTATGCAGATGTGCTGCGCTCCCGCGTGGAGGCGTTTGATATGGCGGCAGCGGGTATCGATGAAGCTGAGCAACGTAATCTGTTACTTCAGGAAGTTAAAAATCGATATCTTGCCAGTCGTGACCAGAATACCGGCAAACGAATTCCTTCCGTTCTGGCGCGCCTGGATGCGCATTATCGCCACGCCATAGTCGTTGATCTGGAAAAATCTCGACTTTATGTATTTTCAAATCATGCTTCTGAACCTGAGCTGGTCAATGACTACTTTATTTCGATGGGACGTGGTGGACCGGGCAAGTTCAATGAAGGTGATCTGAAGACACCACTTGGTGTGTATTTTGTACAGAGTTATATCCCACCGTTGCAGCTTGCAGATAAATACGGTGCCGGTGCTTACCCGATTAATTACCCCAATGCCTGGGATCGAATCAATGGTCGTACTGGCCATGGTATCTGGCTGCATGGCACTCGAAGTGGAACCTATAATCGTCCACCACTGGCATCTGAAGGCTGTGTTGTATTACCTAACCCGGATTTACTGGATGTGGGCAGTTACATCGAATTAAAAAATACTCCGGTGCTGATTGGTGAAAAAATTGAATGGCTGGAGCAGGCGCAGTGGAAAAAATATCGCCAGCAGTTCACATCCCTGCATTCGCAATGGGAAGCGGACTGGGAAAGCCTGAATGTTGATAATTACCTGAAACATTATTCTCAGCGTTTTGTCTCAGGTAGCAACTCACTCGATGAATGGGCTCGACATAAACGCAGAGTTTCCCAGCACAAAACCTTTGTCGATGTTGAATTATCGAATGTGAGCCTGCTGGTGCACCCCGATGAGGATGTGATGGTCGCAACCTATCTACAGCACTATCGCAGTGATAATTTCACTAGCCAGAGCTGGAAACGTCAGTACTGGAATAAGGAGGCTGACGGCCAGTGGCGAATAGTTTTCGAAGATCGAATTACACCGCCGGTGCCACCTCAGCTGGCACGCAGCGAGTATTAGTCCATCACGTCGATTGATGGATCGGTACGTGTAATACGCGGTGTGGTTTCCGGGATATGTTCACGTAACCATTTCACCAGATCTATCCAGATACGACTCACCTCTGCCGGGCTGGGCATAATGCCGGCATAGGGGAGCTCAACCGTAATAACCGGAATCTGTTGTTGCAGGCCTGCATAGTTGCCTAATGATCCGGGGTAAGTCCCCAGTAATTTCAGATGCAGTGGTCCCAGGTGGGTTGGTGGCTCGGGCGGCCCATCGTAATCAACAATGCCATAGGGGGCATGTACGGCAATAATGGCATCGGGTTTAAAGTTCTTGACCAGCGACACGATCCAGCGCGTTTCCAGTTCGCTTTCCGGGTGTGGTCCCGGGTAACGGCGAGGGTCGCTATAGGCGCGCTTTTCCCAGTATTCCAGGCTGGCACTGGCTGAGCCATTGTTCGGAAAATTACGGTTGAGGTCGACACCGTTGGCATTCATGCGTTGTGACTTTTTCTGTAACAGGCCATCCGGGTTTACCAGCGGTGCGACTTTCCAGTGGAATAGTCCACTGTGGTACTGGTCGAGGATTCGCATCCATTTAAACATAATGGTGACGGAAGAATACTCATCACCATGAATGCCGCCGAGCAGTAAAATACGAGCCTGAGGATTGCGGCGTTCCAGTAAGGGTGGATACTCTTTTATCAACAGGGCATGATCACGGGCTGTGCGATAGCCTGAGTCCTGCAGGTTACGTTGCAGGCATTCGTCCAGCTTGACGCTGGAGAGCTTGCTGGCTATTTTACGGCAGCTACTGCTGGTAGGGTCTGCGGTTTTTTCTGGTTCTGTTTCACAGTATGCAGCCTGGATGGGCATGCAGAGTAAACAACAGGTTAGAATGCGTGTTAGCATGGTGTTCGTCAGTGGCTATGAGTGCCCGGATAATGTCAAAAATCAGTCAGATTATCGTTAATATTAGCAAGCAGCGGCTGTACTGTATGGATGAGCAGCAGCACCTGCTGAGTGAGTACCCTGTGTCGACTTCCATGTACGGGGCAGGTAACCAGGAAGGCAGTTTCAGAACGCCACTGGGTGAGCATTGTATCGCACAAAAGATCGGAAAAGAATGCAGCCTGGACGAAGTGTTTATCGGGCGAGAGCCTCAGGGGCAACTGGCAGAGCTGATGGCTACAGACAAACCATTGCCTGATGATATTATTACCAGCCGCATTCTCTGGTTGCGTGGGCTGCAGATGGGCATTAATCAGGGTGATGGCATCGATAGCTATCAGCGCTATATTTATATTCATGGTACGCCCGAAGAGAATCGAATTGGCGAACCGGCATCCCATGGCTGTGTGCGAATGCGCAATCAGGATGTGGCAGAACTGTTCGACAAGGTAGAAGAAGGTTGTCGAGTCTTAATACAGGAATAGAAGCAGATGATTGATGATTTAGAAGCTGAATGGGCTTTTGCAACTCAGGCCGTCAGGGCTGGACAACACCGCACCCACGAGCAGGAGCATAGTGAGCCCATTTTTCCCACCTCGAGTTTCGTGTTTAGTTCGGCAGCAGAAGCCGCCGCACGTTTTTCCGGTGAGCAGCCGGGAAATATTTATTCACGCTTTACGAATCCAACGGTACGTACCTTCGAGCAGCGCCTGGCGCGTATGGAAGGTGCAGAGTGTTGTGTGGCGACGGCTTCGGGTATGTCGGCGATCCTGGCAACCTGTCTGGGTATCCTGAAAACGGGTGATCACATTGTGTCATCAAGAAGTATCTTCGGAACGACTACGGTGCTGTTCACCAATTACATGGCGAAACTGGGTATCGAAACAAGTTTTGTTGAGTTGTCGGACCTGGACGCCTGGCAGAAAGCGATACAGAAAAATACACGACTGTTTTTTCTTGAAACTCCATCGAATCCGTTAACCGAAATGGTTGATATTAAACAGCTGTCAGACATTGCACATCAACATGACTGTCTGCTGGCGGTGGATAACTGCTTCTGCACCCCGGCATTGCAACGGCCCATTGAGCTGGGAGCCGATATTGTTATTCACTCGGCCACCAAGTATATCGATGGTCAGGGGCGTTGCATGGGGGGTGCCGTACTTGGCACAGAAGCTGTCGTGGGTACAGATGTGTATGGTTTCCTGCGTAGCGCCGGGCCAACCATGAGTGCATTTAATGCCTGGGTGTTTCTAAAGGGGCTGGAAACCCTGGATATTCGCATGAAAGCGCATAGCCAGAACGCACTGGCCCTGGCACAGTGGCTCGAACAGCAGCCACAGGTGGAACGTGTGTACTACCCAGGTCTTGAATCTCATCCACAGCATCAGCTAGCCTGTCGCCAGCAGCGTGATTTCGGCGGACTGCTATCCTTTGAATTAACGGGTGGCAAAGATGCTGGCTGGGCGTTAATCGATGCAACACAGATCTGTTCTATTACCGCAAACCTGGGTGATACCAAAACTACGATTACTCATCCGGCAACAACCACTCATGGACGACTCACTGTTGAGCAGCGGCAGGCATCGGGAATTGCCGATGGCCTGATTCGAATTGCGGTTGGACTTGAAGATATCGAAGACCTGAAAATGGACCTTGCCAGGGGTATGAAATAAAAACACTAGAGGTCGTCAGACTTAACCGTGGCACAAATCAATACCTACAATCTGGGAGAACATTCCACACCCTTGCTACTTGTCATCGACGATGATGTTGTTGTGCGTAGCATGCTGGTGAAGGCTCTGCAAAAGCAGAACTATGATGTAATCGAGGCGGTTAATGGTGCGCAGGGCGTTGACCTGTTTCGCCATCACCGCCCCGACATGGTGCTGCTTGATGTATTGATGCCTATCATGAACGGCTTTGATGCCTGCCAGCAGATGCGCCAGCTCGACCCCGAGCGAAGTGTGCCGATTATTATGCTCACCGGGCTGGATGATATTACCTCTGTCGATCGTGCCTTTGATGTGGGTGCGACAGACTTTATCACGAAACCTATTAACTGGACGCTGTTCACCCAGCGGGTTCGGTATGCGCTTAAATCCCGTGAAATGGATTTCGAGTTACGCAAGAGCCGCCACCGGGTGGATCATGCACTTAAGGTTGCACAGCTGGGTTACTGGGACTGGAACCTGCGCAGTGGTGAATTTGAGATTCCCGTGACGGTACTCGATATGCTGGGTATTGATCGAAATATCGAGCTGACATTTGATGAACTGATCAAATATGTACCGGAAGATGACCGGGATCGTGTTGCACATGTGTTTGAAGATGCCAGTCAGCGGGGTTCGCGTTTTGTTATTGAGCACCGCATGTTGGGTAGTGATAACCAAGAGCGTTATGTGTACCAGCAATGCGATGTCATTATGGGTGAAGATCGTAAACCAAGTTATATACTGGGTACTATTCAGGATATCACGGCGATTAAACGTGCCGAAGATATGATTCTTCACCAGGCCTACCATGACCTGTTAACCGATTTACCTAACCAGACGCTGTTCAAGGAGCGTTTAACCCACGCACTCAAGGTTGCCGAGCACGCTGAGCACATGGTTGCCGTGGTGACACTCGATATCGATCGCTTTCAAACCATCAATGAAAGCCTTGGACATGATCTGGGTAATGAGTTGCTGGTTGCTTTTGCCGGATTTCTCAGTGGCTATATCTATGAAGGTGATACGGTTGCGCGTATTAGTGGTAATGAATTTGCGTTCTTACTTGAAAGCCCGGCATCCACGGATGAGATAAATACGATTGTCGGTGGCCTGCATCAGGCGTTAAGAGAAAATGCGTTTGAGCTCGCCGGTCAACAGGTTTACGTGTCGGTGAGTATGGGGGTTGCGCTGTATCCGGATGACGCTCTTGATGCCAGTAGTCTGCTGCAGTGTGCGAATGCGGCGATGCGACGAGCTAAGGCAAGGGGTGGTGATCAGGAACATTTTTATACCCATGATATGAACCGCCGAGTGGATGATCGCCTGCGTATGGAGTCCGAACTGAGACAGGCGCTTGAACAGGGTCATATCGAGGTGTATTACCAGCCACAGCTCGAGTTATCGAGTAATCGCATTGTTGCTGTTGAGGCGCTTGCGCGCTGGAACCATCCTGAGCAGGGGCTAATTCCACCTATTCGTTTTATTCCACTGGCGGAAGAAACCGGTTTGATACAGGCGCTTGGGCGTTACGTATTGCATCATGCTTTTGCCCAGGCGCGTCGGTGGCATGATCAGGGAGTGAGCCTTTCCGTGGGCGTTAATCTTTCTGCGCGTCAGTTTATGCAGGATGATATTGTTGAACAGGTCGAGCTATTACTACAGGAGCATGAGCTGGACGCTTCGAAGGTGGACCTTGAAATAACCGAATCGATAGCCATGCAGGATGCTGAAAATAGTATTAATAAAATGCATCAGTTAAAGTCGCTGGGCGTCAACCTTTCAATGGATGACTTTGGTACAGGATATTCATCACTCAGCTATCTGCATCGTTTCCCACTGGATATCCTGAAAATTGATCGCTCTTTTGTGCAGGATATTCAGGGCGATAAGAATGATGGCGCCATTGCTCGTGCGGTTCTGGCAATGGCAAAGAGTATGGGGCTCAGGGTGGTTGCAGAAGGCGTCGAAACCCAGGTGCAGTTAGATTTTCTCAAGCAATATAATTGCGAATTGATACAGGGTTATCTGATATCACCACCTTTGCAGGGCAAG
>JBFHWF010000050.1:0-17533 GCA_041589175.1 Gammaproteobacteria bacterium | reverse complement strand
GCTGGCTCAGCTTCCGGGTCACTTGCGTTATACCCTGCGTGACAATTGTCACATCGGTTTGGAGATTCAAAATTTGCGACCTCATTCGGCTGAGTACCAGGCATTTCTATTTCGGTTGGTACTATATCGGCTGAGAACGCTGTTTTAAATGATAGGGTTGCTATTAGTAGCAACGGCAATATTATAATTTTCATTTTTTAATGCCTCGTTTATGTTGCCCAAACAATAAGCACTACAATATTTTTTCAGGCATTTATTTAACTTATCTTTTTATCAGGATTTTCATGGTATAAACATCATGGCACAATCATGATTTGATATACATCAAATAATCAGCACTAAGTGAAATAAGACTGTATATTAGAGATTCAATTCAAACATCTACCACCAGGCTACAACTCAATAGCCTTATTAATTCGCTTTTCAAAAGCCTGAATCAAACGTAGATAATTTATAGATTGCAGGGATTCAACAGAATCAATATCAATTAAAGTCATAGGTACATCAACATCTGTGACATAAACATGCCAGTCTGGCCGAGTTTTCTTCCGATACTCAAGAAAACTGACGAGCTCTGATAATGCAGCATCTTCAAATAACTCATAGGTAAATTCACGATCACCACAATAAAAGCTCAATTCCTCTCCCTGCCCACCATGCTTAATACGCACCCTGACATCATAAAACTGTTTTTCTGCCGCAATATTTTTTTCGACAACAGGCACAAACTCATACAAACCAAGACGATTAATTACAATATGATTCAATTCAAATTCAGGAACTTTTATGCCTGTATTTTCATATTCAACCTGCATCTGTTGCTTTATATGTCGGTATACTAACTGCCAGTGGCGCAAGAAACTATTGCGATCAATATACGCATCCACTCGTCTATACAAACTCCCTCTTTCATCCAGAACCCAGCTATAATATGCCTGATTAATGACCTCAAAGAAAACCTGGAATACTCCGCTTTTATTATGTCGATAAATTTCTTTTAATGGATGCGCAGTGTATGCCAGACGTTCCAGTTCGGTTTTGACAAATTTTTGAGATGAAGCAGCAAGAAAGTCAAATAACTTCCTGACATCTCCTATTTTCTGCGAATACAACAGACTATTATTTGCCGCGATACAATAATAATGCTTATCAAGCATCACAATAAATCGACCATCGGCATTTTTCTCGCCATAGAAATATTCCAGCAGATGTAAGTAAACCTGCTCGATTCGATGTGCCAGGAATGTACTATTTCCACTACCATAGCCACTGAACACAATCCTCTGCGGATGATTTCTACCGCCGACTGGTGCATGATGCGTCCACTCACATAGACAGTCTAAAGTGCCTGCTTCACTATCATAAGCACGGGTTACAACTTCTCCCCAGCTATTCACGACTACCTGCTCACAATGTGTTACAAGTTTTTGTGGTGCAAGCATGATGCCCAGTGGATTATCCTGACCTAATTGTTGATTCTGTCCATCAGACATCTGAAGCAAAAAATTCACGAACACAATTGAATTAAGTGGAGTAGCTGGTTTATCCAGCATGCCACGACCAATATTTGAGAGAAGCGCAGGATTCAATTGCGCCATCAGGTTCTCGAGCATAAATCTCGCTTCCACCTGAGTCACCTGCTGCATTGGGCAGTCTACTGAAACCTGTGTCGAGTGATTCACCAGGCGATTGAACCAGCACCAGCATAGAACCTCTAACAAACTACCAAAGCCTTCTACTTTCTTTTCGTTGGCCTCACCTGATTTTATAACCAGTGCCCACTGACTTTCGCCTTTAAATACCGTTTGCCTTAATAGAACCCGCTCAAGAACAAGATCCCTGACATCTTTCGTGTTATACAAAGGAACACGACCTGCATTTTCCGATAACAGGCTCAACATACTACTGACCTGTTCACCCTTCAGAATTTCAGAATCTGTTCCTGCCTTTTTCTTTCCAATTTCAATTATCGTTGTAAATAAGCGCCGAATAGTTCGTACTAGCGCTTTATTGACATTCATATATGCAATAAGGTTTTCTATACCTTTCAATGTCATTGGTTGCTGATATGCATCTCCAAGAAACAGGTCAATCAAACGCTGATCCAGCGCCACAGGCATATTCCGTATACCCGACATAAGCCTGGATGGCGAGATCGAAAAATCTTTACGATCATAATGACCAAAACACTCATGCATCATATCTGCGAGTAATTCGCGTGGAATCACCTCGCGAAACCCCTCATACAACTGAGCTTTTATACGTACAGCAACTCCATCAATATTCGGTAAAGCCCTGACCCTGATATCTGTTTGTATCAATTCCAGCAGGCATTGCTCTGGCACTTCTCGAAACTTTTTCATACTTGTTAACGCTGCCTGCACATAATCTTCACATGAAACTTCATGTATCCCGCCAAGATCAATTAGCGCATTGACATCTACCAGACGTGCAGTATGTATATGATCGAGAACCGTCTGGTAGCTTATTTCATCTGAAGGACTTACCAACCACCATGCTGGGTACTTACCCGCGAGCAGCAATGCCTCCGCATAAAACTGTTCGATAAAAATCGAGCGGTTATCAACGTCAATTCCGCGAACTTTATATTTTCTAAATTTTTCTTCTGTGGTAACTATAAACTCTAACTTGAGATTTCTTGCATTGCACCAGCGTGATATAAGATTTACTTTATCCTTGATTTCGATCAGCTGGTCATTATTCAGCGTGCTACGAGCAAAAACCCAGCAGCGCAAAGATTGATCCAGAAGATTGCGCTGCAGAAACACAGAATCTATTGCTGGAAAACGAGTAATCTCATGTTCATTTTTCTGGTAAGCGGGATTCAGCTGTCGCGCATACTGAAGCGCCACCCCATCTGCTTCATAAGCATATATTCCAACTGGAAAATTGGGGCCAGAATAACCAGGTAACGCACGGTGATTCTCATGTAAGAGCAACGGCAGTAAATGGACAATTTTAGCCCTGTCTTCTCCCATCTCTGAATCGAGATTCTCATATTGACGCCGATTCCATGACAGGTAGGCATCCCGTGCATCTGTGACGGTTATTTCCATATCAACCTGCATCAGTGAAGTATCGACTCATGCGTTCTCGAAAGCCATCAGGATTAAATGGCTTCGCGATATAATCGTTCGCACCTGCACCCAGAGATTTTTTAACGTCTGCTGCATCTGTGCTTGAAGTCAGCATAACAACGGGGGTCTTTTTCCATACTGGTTTGCCACGGATCTTCGTTACCAGCTGTATACCATTAAAACCTGGCAACCCAATATCCATAAATACCAGCCTCACTGGTAGCATATTGTTCAGCTGATTACTCGCCTTTGTTCCATCATCAATCTGAATCATTTCCACATGGTACATTTTCATTAGCTTAACAACCATTTTACGTATAACCGGATCATCATCGACAAGCATTACAACTTTAGATGCAAAATAAGGCATTATATATTTTAGAAAATCGTTTCCGGTATAGGGCTTCACAATAAAGCTACTGGCACCACTATGGCGTGAGTTTTCAATCGCAGTTTTATTCTCCAAACTACTCACAACCATCAGAATATACGTTGACCCAAGACTGCTATTTGAACGGAGCTCTTTACATACTTCCAGCGGCTGAGCATCCTCAATCTTATCACCTATAATAATTAACGAGATTGCAGCGCCATTTTCTTCGACAACATCTTTAGCGGCACTCGCCGACTGAACACCCTGCACTGACTGAATACCAAATTCAGAGAAGCGCTGTTTCAGTACGGGAACAACTGATTTATCTGCATCAATTACAAGTATCATATAAATTCAAACTTCCACTTCTAGTTCTTAGCTTCAGGATCTTTCACTTTTACCAGCAAAAGCGCACCCGCAACGAATAATACCATGATAGATAGTATCGATAGACGATGATCATCTGTTATCAGTGCCACCCCTCCCATTAATAACGGCCCTATAATCGCTGCCGATTTACCTAACATATTATAGATTCCAAAATACTCAGCCGCACAGCCTGCCGGTATTAGTCGTGTATAAAATGAACGGCTTAAGGCCTGCACACCACCCTGCACCAGACCTATGAGAGCTGCAAGGTAATAAAAATCATCCACCGTTTTCATTGCGTAGCCTAGCAATGTAATAACCGCATAGACACCTATACCCAGCAGGAGCATACTTTTCACCCCATACCTTTCCCCTAGATATCCATATACTATCGCCGCGGGAAAGCCAACGAACTGTGTAATCAACAGTGCGAGAATCAGATCAGACGCATCAAAACCAATAGCCATTCCATAATCTACTGCCATGCGAATAATGGTATCTACCCCATCTATATATAACCAGTATGCAAGTAAAAACCAGCGAGTCTGTTGATGCGAAAACACCTGTCTGAAATTCCTCAGGGTTTGCTTTATTACTCCTTCCCTCGCCTGCCGACTGCCATATTCATCTCTCGTCCACAATGCCAGTGGAATACTAAAAATAAACCACCAGAAGGCTGTCAGCACGAAACTTACTAGCAAGCTATCTATAAGCTGCTCAAAACCAAAAGTCTGTGGTGACCGACTAATATAGACACATATAACAAGCGACAGTCCTCCACCAAGATAGCCAAGTCCATAACCCAGTCCTGAAATACGATCGACAGTACTTTCAGTACTATTGGAAACCAGCAATGCATCATAAAAAACATTTGCCATCATAAATGCCATGGTTGCAATGCCATATAACAGCAACGCCTGACTCCAGTTTGCCTCTGCTGTAACCGACAGGAATGCACTGGCACACACACCTATTAACATGAACATCAAGAGTAATGGTTTTTGTGACATTCGTGTATCAGCAAGGGTACCGAGGAATGGCGCCAGGCACATCAGCAGAAGACTGGCCAGTGCATTTGCCACTCCTAGCCAGAACGTAGTCTCCGATGCACTTAGACTCCCCGACCAGTAGTTACGAAAAACAACAGGAAAAAAACCCGCAATCACAACTGTAGCAAATACCGAATTTGCCCAGTCATACATGGCCCAGCTCATTACCGCTCGATTTTTATAGAGTGATTCAGACATGAATGGCTGCCAGAGAGTGGCATCTCTTATGGTTTTTATGTATAACTAATATACTTTATTATGGCTTTTAACAGCAAATCGATAACATAGATATGAATCGTACCTTCCTGATATTTCTAATGATAGGCACAGCTATGATGATCGCTGTCATTGGACAACATGAAACTGACTATCAGCAGCAGCTAGACTACAACCCCTGGGACATCGACATCCTGGAAGGCGGCAGCAGCCGGGTATTCGGCATTACACTAGGAAAAACAAGCATTCAGGAAGCCAACCAGATTTATGCGCATTTTGCTAAAACCCTCCTACTTGTAAACACCAATGACGATGGTAGCAGCAACCTGCGGATGCAGGCACGCTATGACGAATTAACAATAGGTGGCATCGTTGCCGAAATTCGACTGGATTATCAACTCGATCAGCAGCAGCTTCAGCAGATTTATAATGAAAGCCAGGACAAAATAGAGGCCGCGCCACAACCTATACAGAGTCTATCGCCCATAGAGCTAAGCCCGGAAATCGAGGCCAGATACCTGGCAACACCCGTTTCCATGATTACATTCTTACCCGCAATTGATATAGGAGAAAACCTGATTCGCCAGCGCTTTGGGCAGCCTGGCTCAGAAACTCGAGTCGACGATAGCTACAGCCAGTGGAACTACCCGACCCTTGGCCTAACGATTCGCCTGTACTCAAACCAGCCAGACCACTTCATTTACCAGCCTCTTAAATAATCAGCTGCAGGCTAAACCTCGTAGACCCCATGCTCCCTGGTTTCCAGGAAGCGAATATCTGGCCAGCGCTCCTGAGTCATATCAAGGTTCACTCGCGTCGGCGCGATATAAACAAGATCTCCCGCGTGATCGAGTGCCAGATTCTGTGATGCCTTATCTTTAAACTGAGTAAGCATTTTCGCATCGTTACACTCCACCCAACGAGCCGTAGTCACACTGACGTTTTCAAAACTACAGTCTACGTTGTATTCATTTTTAAGACGGTGCGCAACCACGTCAAACTGCAGAACACCAACAGCGCCCAGGATGAGATCATTATTATTCAAGGGGCGATACAGTTGCGTTGCACCTTCTTCACACAGCTGAATCAGCCCTTTCTGCAAGGCTTTCATCTTTAATGGATCACGCAGCTGTGCACGACGAAACAGTTCAGGTGCAAAGTTCGGTATACCACCAAACTGAAGATCCTCTCCTTTGGTAAAGGTATCACCAATTCGAATTGTTCCGTGGTTATGTATGCCAATAATATCACCCGCATAGGCTTCCTCCGCATGACCACGATCTGATGCCATAAACGTCATAGCATCATTCAACCTCACCTCTTTGCCGATACGTACATGCTTAACCTTCATGCCTTTTTCGAATTTGCCAGAGCAGATTCTAAGAAACGCGACACGGTCTCGATGCTGTGGATCCATATTCGCCTGAATCTTGAATACAAAACCAGTGAAGCCCTCTTCATCCGCCTCCACATATCGCTGATTAGTGTCACGGCCTTTAGGCTGTGGTGCGAATGCATCCAGAGAATCCAGCAGCTCCTTGATACCGAAGTTGTTGATGGCAGAACCGAAAAACACCGGCGTTAATTTACCGTCTCGGTAAGCATCAAGATCAAACTCATGGCTTGCACCTTTCACAAGTTCAATTTCATCACGCAGATCCTGCGCCATGGAGCCCAGCCTCTCATCCAGCTGAGGGTTATCCAGCCCCTGAATCACTTCACCTTCCTGCACCTTGCCGCCATGAGTCGCGCTAAATAGATGCACACAGTCATTGTAAAGGTGGAATACACCCTTAAAGTTTTTACCCATACCAATTGGCCAGGTCATAGGTGCACATTGAATATCGAGAATATTCTCGACATCATCCAGTAACTCTATAGGCTCACGTGCCTCACGGTCCATCTTATTCACGAAGGTTATAATCGGCGTATCACGTAGACGACAGACATCCATCAACTTGATAGTTCGCTCTTCTACACCTTTCGCTGCGTCTATCACCATCAGTGCCGAGTCTACTGCTGTGAGTGTGCGATAGGTATCTTCCGAGAAATCGGCGTGACCTGGCGTATCCAGCAGATTAATGATGCAGTTGTTATGTGGAAACTGCATGACTGATGACGTTACCGAAATGCCTCGCTGCTTTTCCAGCTCCATCCAGTCTGAAGTGGCATGACGTGCTGCCTTACGCCCCTTAACAGTACCTGCCAGCTGAATTGCACCACTATATAGCAGCAGCTTTTCTGTCAACGTCGTTTTACCTGCGTCAGGGTGTGAGATGATCGCAAAGGTGCGACGACGCTGCATTTGCTCAAGTAATTCAGACATAATCAGGAATCAAAACCAGAATAAAACGAAGGCGAATTATAGCGTATTTAGCCCCAGTGCGGGTAGATAGGAGAGTCGCTCAGTTGTCGCCTGGCGCTTTTTTAACATTCAATGCGCACGCATAGACCAGCGCATCTTCCCTGCCCTCGACAGCAGGATAATAATCCCTGCGAACCCCCAGTCGATTAAATCCTTCCTGTTCATAGAGATTTTGTGCGATTAAATTGGACTCCCGCACTTCAAGAAAGATAGAGTCGGCAAGGCGTTCCTCCGCTATCTGAATCAGCTTGTAAAGCATACGCTTACCCAGCCCCTGCCCCTGAGCACCGGGAGATACACAGAGATTCAGTATATGAGCTTCATTTGCCGCAACGGACACCAGGCCATATGCGAGCAAACGGTGTTCCTCATGGTATACCCAGCAATGATAACCAACACGAATGCAATCACTGAATATACCTTCGGTCCATGGGTGGGTATACACTTGCCGTTCAATTTCGAGGACATCACCAAGGTCCGCGAAACTCATTTTTCGAAATCCGTTAGACAGGTCGATATCTGGATTCACTGCCATCGTTCAGCCTTACCCGATGTTTATTCTATTACTCCTGGCGGCTAGCATCTGCCAGGCATTTCTTTATTTGTAGTAGATCCTGCCAGCTTTTGCGCTTATTGTCTGCATTACCATGCACATCCTGAGGATGATAGGATGCAAAGACCGGAACACCTTCATGCTGATGCTGACGCAGGCGCAAATCAATCAGGTTCTTCTGGCTGACCAGCAACTGCTGGCTAACATCCTCACCCAGCAACATAATTGCAGACGGCCGGATCTGTTTAATCTGCCTCACCAGGTGCTCATCACAACAGATAATTTCCGACGTCTGAGGTTTACGCTCAGGAGGGCAGCACTTTACCAGACTGGTAAGATACACACTCGACAGGCTTTCACCGATAGCCTTTAGCATAGCATCCAGCATGGAACGCGCATCTCGAGATAGCAGATGCTCCTGCCCATTAATACGTGCTGGCGAACTCACAACCAGCAGCAATGATGCATCAGGATTACCTTCTCCGGGTATTGCTGCTTTACGTGTTTCATGCAAGGCACAGGCAGCACAGTCTTGAATAGACTGGTTAATAGATTCGAGGCTCGGCGATGGCAACCGCTCTGTAACATCACGATGCTCAGACTTTGACTCGATAATGGAGACGGATATAGCAGGCGACTCTGCTGGCTTCGTGCTTTCATCTGCAGAAGACACATCAGCCATTGCATTTTCGACGACTGCCTGCACTTCTGCAAAGCGGGAATACCAGGTTTGAATTCCCATTGCATCGAGGTACTGTTTACGCACAGCCTCGCTTAGGCTCGAGGCTGACGTATTCGATGCTTTTATGGGACTATCGGACACCGTTTACACGTCGCCCCGTTGTGGATGCGCTCGCTGGTCATCAGAAATCATAATGCGGTTCATGGCATTGATATATGCCTTTGCCGATGCAATAACGATATCCGTATCAGCACCCTGACCATTCACCACCTTAGCATTGCGCGACAACCGAACCGACACTTCGCCCTGAGAGTCTGTACCACTGCTAATATTATTGACCGAGTAGAGTTTCAACTCCGTTCCGCTCTGGATAATTTTTTCGATAGCTCGGAACGCGGCATCAACCGGACCACTGCCCAACTCATCAGCACTTACTTCCTTGCCATTCACCTGCAACACCACCTCGGCATGAGGCGTTTCACCGGTTTCCGAACAGACCTTCAAGCTCAGTAATTTGAACTGTTCATTATCAGCACTCCAGCTGCTATCAGAAATCAGCGCCTGCAGATCTTCATCGAAGATTTCATGCTTTTTATCGGCGAGATCCTTAAAGCGTGAGAACACGGCATTTAATTCTTCTTCTGACTCAAGCTCAATACCAATTTCCTGCAAACGACTGCGCAAGGCATTGCGCCCAGAATGTTTACCCAGCACGATCTGGTTTTCAGACCATCCCACATCCTGAGCACGCATAATTTCGTAGGTCTCGCGACTCTTCAGTACACCGTCCTGGTGAATTCCTGATTCGTGAGCAAACGCATTGGCACCGACGATCGCCTTATTAGGCTGCACCGGAAATCCGGTAATGCCGGAAACCAGACGTGAACATTGCATAATATGCGTGGTATCAAGCCCGGTATCACACTCAAACAGGTCCTGACGCGTCCGCACTGCCATCACCACCTCTTCCAGCGACGCATTACCCGCACGTTCACCCAGCCCATTGATAGTACATTCCACCTGACGCGCACCATTCTGCACCGCTGAGAGTGAGTTTGCCACGGCAAGTCCGAGGTCGTTATGACAATGCACAGAGAACACCGCCTTATCGGAATTTGGAATACGCTCAATCAGGTTACGAATCAGCTCACCGAACTGGTTAGGCAGGTTGTAACCAACGGTATCGGGAATATTAATCGTGGTGGCACCGGCATCGATAACCGCCTCGATCACACGGCACAGAAAATCAAGCTCTGAGCGCCCAGCATCTTCCGGTGAAAACTCGACATTGTCCGTATACTTGCGAGCCATTTTCACCGCTTCAACAGCTTGCTTGAGTACGTCATCTGGCTGCATACGCAGCTTCATTTCCATATGAATAGGCGAGGTTGCGATAAACGTATGGATGCGTGATGAATTTGCCGGCTTCAGCGCTTCACCGGCGCGAGCAATGTCTCGCTCCAGGGCCCGTGACAAACCACAGACGGTACTGTCTTTAATCACTTCTGCGACCGCTTTCACTGCTTCGAAATCACCAACGGAAGCGATCGGGAAGCCTGCTTCGATAATATCGACCTTCATGCGCTCCAGCGATTTGGCGATCATTACCTTCTCATCCTTCGTCATGGACGCACCGGGGCTTTGCTCACCATCACGTAAGGTCGTATCAAATATAATTAACTTGTCTTTGCTCATGTCTGTATCCTGCGTCTGTCCTGCGGATCAGTAATATCAATGTATGAATTTTGGTGCGTATTCGCCTCGCCAGGACTTGATAGCTGCCTTACGGCAGTAGCAGCGAGAGCACATGCAGAGGAAGTAGAAACAGGCAGGACAGAGCATTCCCAGCAACCAGGTTGCGGGCATCAGGCTTTGAGATACTGTTGGCTCTGCGTGGATTCATCATCATTCAATCGCTTTCTACTGGCAAAATCATAACCAGTTAGCGAAGCTTTGCCAAGCCCTAATTTAGCCCGGTATCTTACGGTTCAGCTTACGTACCCGGCGTACCACACTAAGCAATGGCCCGGACAGGGTATACAGGCCAAACACCAGTAGCAATACCTTGGAAATATCCAGGGATGCCAGGGCCAGCAGTATGACAACCACCACCATGGTATAGAACGGCACCTTACCCTTGAAATGCACTTCCTTAAAGCTATAGAACAGTATATTACTCACCATCAGCAAGCCGACCACGATAGTTAGCACGACCATCGCCTGTGACAGATCTGCACCCAGAATACTGTTATCGACCCCAACCCACACGGTACCGGCTATCACCGCTGCGGCAGACGGGCTGGGCAAACCCTGAAAATAGGCCTTATCGGCGACGCCGATCTGAGTATTGAAACGTGCCAGACGCATCGCGGCGCAGGCGGTATAAATAAACGCTGCCAGCCAGCCCAGCTTGCCCCATTGCCAGCCCAGATCAACCATTGACGACAGCGACCAGTTGTACATGACCAGCGCAGGCGCCATACCAAATGACACCATATCCGCCAGGCTATCGTATTGTGCACCGAATTCACTCTGCGTATTGGTCATGCGCGCGACACGACCATCCACACCATCCAGAATCATGGCGATAAAGATAGCAATGGCCGCTTTCTCAAAGTGGCCATTCATGGATGCAACAATGGCATAGAAGCCCGCAAACATTGCAGCCGTGGTAAACAGGTTGGGTAACAGGTAGATACCGCGTCGGCGATATCGCACTTGGGATGTCTGGGCCATGTATAGCAATCTTCTTGTAATCAAACGGCAGTTAAATCAATCATATACCTATTCAGATTTATGGTTAAGCCTGTCGAGTGTATTTTTATGATCTCAAAAACAACAAAGGGGCGATAACGCCCCTTTGAAGTTTCAGCAAGTTGTTATTAGTTCTTGCTCTTGTCGACGATCTGGTTCGCCTTGATCCAGGGCATCATTTCACGCAGCTGGGCACCTACCGTTTCGATTGGGTGTGCGGCATTGTTACGACGACGCGCAGTCATCTCAGGATAGTTCGTCATACCTTCCATGATGAATTTCTTGGCGTACTCGCCATTCTGGATATCTTTCAGCGCCTGACGCATGGCCTTGCGGCTTTCCTCGTTAATCACACGCTCACCCGTCACATACTCACCGTATTCAGCGTTGTTTGAGATCGAGTAGTTCATGTTGGCGATACCGCCTTCGAACATCAGATCAACGATCAGTTTCAGCTCGTGCAGACACTCGAAGTACGCCATTTCTGGTGCGTAACCCGCTTCAGTCAGGGTCTCGAAGCCCATCTTAACCAGCTCAACCGCACCACCACACAGAACCGCCTGCTCACCGAACAGATCCGTTTCCGTTTCATCTTTAAAGGTTGTTTCAATGATTGCCGTACGACCACCACCAACACCAGACGCATATGACAGCGCCAGATCTTTCGCCTTACCAGATGCATCCTGGAATATCGCAATCAGATCAGGAACACCACCGCCACGTACGAATTCACTACGTACGGTATGCCCAGGTGCTTTAGGTGCAATCATAATGACATCCAGATCGGCACGTGGCACGATCTGGTTATAGTGAATTGCGAAACCGTGTGCAAACGCCAGTGTTGCACCTTGCTTCAGATTTGGCTCGATTTCCGCTTTGTATAACGCAGACTGAATTTCGTCTGGCGCAAGAATCATAACCACATCCGCAGCAGCAACCGCCTCTGCGATATTGCTCACTGGCAGGCCTTCGTTTTCAGCCTTTACTGCAGAGCTCGAACCCGGACGCAGTGCGACAGTTACATCAACACCAGAGTCTTTCAGATTCAGCGCATGGGCATGTCCCTGCGAACCATAACCAACGATGGTTACTTTCTTACCCTTGATCAGGGAAAGATCACAATCTTTGTCGTAATAAATATTTAAGCTCATAGGTTTGCTCTCAAATTAATTAAATCATTAAGAGGCGAGTGTCGTTTCGCCGCTAAGAATACCAATTGCGCCGGAGCGCACGACTTCATAAATTTTTATGCTGGATAAAGACGCAATGAATTTATCAACATTTTCACAGGTATCTGTTATTGCTACGGTGTAAGTTGTATCCGTAACATCAACAATATGACCTTCGAATATATCAACCAGTCGTTTTACTTCGTCTCGTGCATCTCCCGTTGCCTCAACTTTGGCAAGCATCAATTCACGCTCAATATGCGCAGATTCTGTGAGGTCAACCAGCTTGACCACATCAACCAGTTTATTTAACTGCTTCTGGATCTGCTCTACGATTTCATCCGTCCCAGACGTCACTATCGTCATACGTGACAGGGTTGCATCATCAGTCGGAGCCACCGACAGAGACTCTATGTTATAAGCACGCGCAGAAAACAGGCCCGCAACACGTGACAATGCACCGGATTCATTTTCCAGTAATAACGAAATAATATGTTTTTTCATACTAGACCAGGATCATTTCATTAAGGCCTGCACCAGCAGGAATCATGGGATACACGTTTTCTTCACGATCAATCATAAAATCAAGGAACACCAGGCGGTCCTTATACTTTCCGAAAGCATCTTCCAGCGCCTGACGAACATCTTCCGGTTTATCAACACGTATACCGACATGCCCATAGGCTTCTGCAAGGGCAACAAAGTCGGGTAACGACTTCATGTACGAGCTTGCATAGCGACGCTCATAAAAGAATTCCTGCCACTGGCGCACCATACCCAGGTAACCATTATTCAGGTTGATGATTTTTACCGGCAGATCATATTGAGAACAGGTCGATAACTCCTGTATACACATCTGAATACTGCCTTCACCCGTTACACAGGCAACCGGCTCACCCGGATGCGCCAACTGAACACCCATAGCTGCTGGCAGACCAAATCCCATGGTGCCCAGTCCACCGGAGTTAATCCAGCGGCGTGGTTTATTAAAGCCATAATATTGTGCGGCGAACATCTGATGCTGACCAACATCCGAGGTTACAAAAGCATCGCCACCGGTAATTTCATGTAGTTGCTCGATAACAAACTGCGGTTTGATGGTGTCGCCATTACGGTTGTACTTGAGACAATCCTGTGCGCGCCATTCTTCAATCTGTTGCCACCAGCTTTCCATCGCTGCCTTATCCAGACGCTGATCGGAGGCCTCTATCATACTGTTTAGCTTGGCCACGACATCCTTCACATCACCAACAATCGGCACGTCCACTTTTACGTTTTTGGAGATTGAGGCAGGGTCAATATCGACATGAACAATGCGCGCATCCGGGCAGAACTTTTCGAGGTTACCCGTAACCCGGTCATCAAAGCGAGCACCGATGGCAATTAGCACATCACAATGATGCATACTCATATTGGCTTCATAGGTACCATGCATACCCAGCATACCCACGAACTGCTTATCATTTGCAGGGTATGCACCCAGCCCCATGAGGGTATTGGTAATTGGCGCACCTAGATTGCGTGTGAACTTCACCAGCTCTTCACTGGCATCACTCAGAATGACGCCACCACCGGTGTAAATCATGGGCTTTTTCGCCTCCATGATCAGTTCATAGGCCTTTTTAATTTGCCCAGAGTGCCCTTTGATGGTTGGGTTATAGGAGCGCATTTTTACCTCACGCGGGTAATGGAACTCCGCGCGATTGGCTGTCACATCTTTAGGAATATCAACCACAACCGGGCCGGGGCGACCTGTTGTCGCCACATAAAATGCCTTACGGATGGTTTCCGCAAGCTCATTCACATCTTCCACCAGGAAGTTATGCTTGACGACGGGACGTGTAATACCCACAGAGTCAACTTCCTGGAATGCGTCATTACCGATCAGAGGCAGAGGCACCTGGCCGGTAATAACAACCATAGGAATGGAGTCCATATAGGCCGTCGCTATACCTGTCACTGCATTGGTGGCACCCGGGCCTGAGGTGACCAGCACCACACCCGGCTTACCTGTACTACGCGCATACCCGTCAGCCGCATGCGTTGCCGCCTGCTCATGGCGCACCAGGATATGCTGCAGTTTATCCTGCTTGTACAGCGCATCATAAATATGCAGCACCGCACCACCAGGATAGCCAAACAGATGTTCAACGCCCTCTTCTATCAGGCTCTGAACAACGATTTCAGCACCGGTCATTTCCACGTAGATGTCTCCAAACCTTTAAAAAACCTTAAAAATCATACACTTTTGAGTTTGCACAGGACTATGCAAGCCGCACAGTTTAACCTAATTTGGGGACAAGGTCATCCCACTTTGCGGTCAGGGGGGCATATTCAGACAATTTCAGCTTATTTAGCGCCAAAAACAAAAAAAGCCCGGCTACGCCGGGCTTTTCTGGGTTGTTCCATATTCTAGTCTCAGCGATTAGAAAATGTCGTCATCAACCTCACCACCCGCTACTGATGTCAGCACATCGCGGATTGCATCTGGAGTCGGCATGATGTTCATGAAGCTGTTGTCACCCATCATCGCCAGGTCCGTGAAGTTAATTGCGATACGGAAACGCGCGTGCAGTGCCTCAGCTTCCTTACCACGAACCAGGATTTCGTATGGCAGGTGTGCAGTTGAACGCAGAGGCTTGAAGTCGATTTCGCTCATGATGAAGCCTTCATCCATGTACTTTTTACCTTCGTTAGGTGCTTTCATAGCAACACCGAACAGAGTCTGTGAAGTACCAGGAATCTTGATCTTGTAAACCTGTGAAGTACCGCCCTTACCAGCATTCAGGTTCTTTTCGATTTCCGCAACCATGGCATCGTGACTACCTTTGGATGCCAGTTCAAGTGGCTCATCAAAGTATTCCATACCGAAAGTATAATGATACTCGTTCAGGTCTTCCTGATCCTTACCTTCTTTAGGACCAAAGTTCTGAACAAAACCCAGTGCTTTTTTCAGAGCAGCTGAAGTCTGTGGCAGTTTTTGATTTACACGGTATGCATAAGACATATAAGTAGGGTTAGTGTAAGACACCTGAACCTTGCCACCCATTTCAGTCAGAGAGATACGCTGTGCTGCAACATAACCACCACGTTCCTGAGAAGCCGCTGCTTTTTTCAGCTCATTGTTGGTAACAACAATAATGTGAGCACCTTTGTAAGGTGCGTATTCACCAGCAATTTCGAATCCATTATCGGTAAGTGCTTTCTTGGTGCCTTCCAGTTTGTCAGCAACTGTGCCCGCTTCGTTTGAAGCAAGGACGAATGGAAGATATTTTTCAGCCGCCTGCGCAGTGGCTGTGGCAAGGCCTACGAACAGTGCAAAGGCAGCTGCAGTGATAGACTTTATTTTCATTTTATGACTCCATCCCTTAAATAAAATTAAGGTGTATTTATTAGTTGAACCACGCTGTATATAACGTGGGCTAAAAATAAACGCCGCTCCCCTTACTTGTCAACGGAAAATATCCTCACACTTTATAAATTAGATAAGTCTAATAATCTAATTTACCCTGTCTCAGACAAACAAAAAGGCCGCACATGTATATGTACGGCCTTTTGCAGGTTTAAAAGTTCAGTTCTACTTAGAACTTCATTGTGTAGGTACCCTGCAATTCAAACTGGTCCATTTCGAGCTTGACTGTTTGCGCATTGTCAAACTGAGTCGAGCCTTCTGATTTACCTGTTGGCGCATACATCGCAGCAAAGCTGAATTCAGAGCTGGAATCCAGATCCATTGTAAAGCCGAATGTCAGGTGTGTTTCCACAACCGCTGGCGCAAGGATGTTAAACATGGTCTGACTTCCAGCCTGACCACCAGCAATTGGGTTATCGCCGTTGCTGATTCCCACACGCCAGGTGATGTCGTTCATATCCCACTGGTAGCCCAGCTTGATAATCGTCATATCATCCCAGCCGAAGCCGCCGCCTTCACTGCCACCAAGACAGCTTTGCGTCGCTGAGCCACCAGCACCGCCACCAGCACCACAGGCAAACAGTTTTTCAATACCATTAGCAATTGAAGCCACATCACTGTAATAAATCTGCTGAATATCAGCTACTAATGTGGATGACTCGCTAGTTTTCCAGGCCAGACCAATCAGCATGGTTGCAGGAATATCGAAGTCACCCTGCTCAGCATACAGACCGGCATAATCATCAAACTCGCTCATCGACATCTGAGACTGATAAGAAACACCCAGTGTTACATCACTCGTAATTTCACCCTGCCAGCCCAGCTTCACACCGAATCCCATGGATGTATCATCACCATTATCGGTAAGTTTAGTTGGGTCATTTGAGAAGCCACTTTGACCAAAAGCACCTAAGCCGTGTGCCTTGAACATCTGATAGGCAAAAATCAAACTTGCACCGACTGCATGCTCATCATTGATTTGCTTGGCATATGACGCATTAATAAACAGCTGCGCCAGATCAACACCCGCAGCACCCCCACCGAACGTTCCCGGGAAAGGACCACCAGGTAAAAAGGGGTTAGATACACCTTCATAATCGGTATTCATGCCACCGTTACCATAGGCTGCAATACCCACGGCGGTCTTTTCATCCAGCTTCCAGCTGTAGCCAAAGTGTGGAATAAAGAAAACGTCATGCGAACTTTCGTAGGTGCCTGGATCGAGTGGAAACGGATTAAATCCACCCTGAAGCAGCGTTCCCGCTGGAGTGCTAGCTGTGTACTTACGATTTGGATTAAATAGTGCCGCACCCACATCCATACGCTCACCCACCTTAACCAGACCTGCTGGATTTGTCGCTGACGCGAGTGAGTCCTGTGAAAAAGCAACACCGGCACCGGCCAGTCCCTTTTCAGAAGTACTATAGCCGTGAGCAAAATAGCCATTGGTTGCAAACGCTGATGGTGCTGCCAGCACGCCTGAAACTGACAGG
>JBFHWF010000049.1:0-18690 GCA_041589175.1 Gammaproteobacteria bacterium | reverse complement strand
GGGTGCCATCGATCTCGATCACTTCCAGGCCATACAGTCCAGAATAATCTTCAGTCTCTGTCAGCTGATAGCCACGAGCCGCCGTGAAATCAACGCTGGTTGAACAAACGAAGCTAGAAAACTCATCGTACACTTCGAAAGTCGCTGTACCTGACAGGCTACCATCAGGATTCAGCGTAGCCGTGAAGCTTTCAGTGTCTGAACCTGAATCCATAACATCACGCACTGGTTGATTACCTGTAGTTGTAAAGGTCGAGGTTGCTGGATTCAGAGTACCTGTTCCAGGATGTGCCCAACGATCAACGAGTGTAATCGCCAGATCTTTCTGATCGATTGAAATATATTCTGAGAACATATCACCAATCTGATCATCACAGATACCGGTGTCACCTGTGGTGCCACTCACCGTAGCCGTGGCAAACCAGATACCATCCACATCGACCGTATTCACCGTCACTGTCGCAGTATCCGTATCGGTACCGTCGGTGATGGTATAGGTAAAGCTATCCGAACCATAGTAACCCGTGTTCGGTGTATAGGTTACGACTGAACCATCATGTGACACACTACCATTGGTAGCTGTACCAACCGCAGATATCGATACGCTGGTTTCAATATCACTGTCATTCACCAGCACATCGAGAACCTGTGCACCATTACCCACATCGTAACTGTCATCTGTTGCAACAGGTAGATCATTCACGTCAGTGACCGTTACCGTGACCGTACCAACGGCATTACTGGTTCCATCTGAAATGGTGTAAGTGAAGGTATCATCACCGAAGAAATTAGTGGCTGGCGTATAGGTGAACGTGTTACCACTCTGCGTAACGGTACCACCGTTGGCAGAAACGCTATCGAAAGCCGTGATAGTTAATGGGTCGCCATCGCCATCAGAGTCATTCGCCAGTACATCACCCGTCGTCACCGCCTGCTCTTCAAGTGTTGCTGCCGCATCATCACCCGCAACCGGAGGCTGATTAGTCACCAGCGTTACGCTAACTGTTGCCTGTGAAGTCGTCGTACCATCTGACACGGTATAAGTGAAGCTATCCAGCTGATCAGTAACACCCGTTACGTTTGTGTAAACAACTTCAGTCGCTGTAAAGCTAACCGTACCAAGCGTGCCATCTGTAACCGCAGTAATCGACAGAGTATCGCCAACATCGATGTCATCATCATTCGTAAGTACATATATCGTTGTTGGATCTGTATCGCTGACTTCTGCAGTGTCATCAACAGCTATCGGCGCATCATTGACATTCGCTACCGTGATAACAAATGACTGGTCAATATCGACACTACCATCATTTACGCGCAGCGTTACATTATGCACGCCGACATCGTCATTACCCGGTGTACCCGTTAACAAACCGTTTGCTGGCGTAAAGCTCAACCAGGATGGAATTACAGGTGCACTTAATGTCAGGCTATCGCCAACATCGACATCACTCGCCGTGGCGGTGTAACTATATACCGTGTCTTCCGTTGCACCAGTTACTGCCGTTGAAGTAAACGCAGGGTCATCGTTCACATTTGAGACACTAATAACAAATATCTGATCTACATTAACCGCGCCATCCGTTACACGTAGCGTTACATTGTTATCACCCACATCGGCATTCGTTGGTGTACCACTTAATAAGCCGCTACCCGCATCAAAGTTCAACCAGGAAGGAAGCACAGGCGCACTTAGCGTCAGAGTATCATTCGCATCAATATCATTAACCGTTGCGGTATAGGTATATGCCGAATCTTCTGTTGCAAGCGAAACCGCAGTAGAAGTGAATTCTGGACTGTCATTAACATTCGCCACGCTGATGACAAAACTCTGGTCTACATCGGCCGTGCCGTCATTTACACGTAAGGTCACATTATGATCGCCCACATCCGCATTTTGCGGTGTACCCGTCAGAATTCCAGTTTGCGCATCAAAGCTCAACCACGAGGGCAGCACTGTGGCACTCAGCGTCAATACATCAGACACATCAACATCGCTAGCTGTTGCAGTGTAGGAATAAACCACATCCTGAGTAGCAGCTGTAACCGCTGATGAGGTAAATACCGGCTCATCGTTGACATTGCCAACGCTGATGATAAACACCTGATCCACGCTCACCGTACCATCTGTAACGCTTAGCGTGACATTATGGTTACCCACTTCTGCATTCGCAGGTGTACCTGTTAATTCTCCAGTACCCGGCGTAAAGCTTAACCAGGCGGGCAGTACAGGTGCACTCAGTGTAAGACTGTCGCCAACATCGACATCAGCTGCCGCTGCGATATAGCTATACACAGTATCTTCTGTTGCTGTCGTTAGCTCTGTTGTCGTGAATGCTGGACTATCATTCGTATTGGCCACAGAAACAACAAAGCTCTGATCTACATCTACCGTGCCATCATTAACACGAATCGTGACATTATGATCACCTACCTCAGCATTTTCTGGCGTACCTGAAAGAATACCGGTTTGTGCATCAAAACTTAACCAGGCAGGGATAACAGGCGCTGTTAATGAAAGATTATCAGCATCAATATCAGATGCCGTCACGGTATAACTATAAGCGCTGTCTTCATTAACACCGGTTACTGCTATTGATGTAATCACTGGGTCATCATTAACAGCATTAACATTAATCGTAACGGTTGCTACTCTGGAAACCTTGTTGTCCGCATCTTCCACCTTAAAGGTAAACGAGTCTGTGCCATTAAAGTTTGCACCAGGCGTGTAAGTCCGAGCGTCACCGGAGCCCGACAATACACCGCTAGCAGGATCTGATACGACTGTGTAGGTTAATGGCAGTGCAACACCATCATCAACCACAACCAGTGATACAACTACATCGATATCTTCATCCGTTATTACTGAACGATCTTCCGCAATTGGAGCGAAATTGAATTTCACATTCGGATCAAGTGGCGCAAAGTCTGAGCCATCAAATACACCATCACCATCACAGTCTCTTAATAACGAACAGGCCGTGGTGTTATCGATTGGGCTGGTACCCAGGTCATCAGCATCCAGCAGACTATCATTATCATCATCGCCATCAGAGCGTGCTGTGTCGATAATCGTACGTGTTGCATCGGTCCAGGCAACATCTGGTGCACCGTCGCCATCCGTATCCGTATCCGCCGTCGCATCGTATGGGAATGCATCTGCATCATTCAGCGCATTATCGCCATCGATATCAGTATCACAGGCATCACCAATATCATCTATATCAAGATCAAGCTGTAATGGATTAAACAGCCCCGTACAATTATCCGTTGTGTCATCTATGCCATCTTCGTCGGCATCATTTAACAGATCACAGGCATCACCTTTACCATCACTGTCTGCATCTGCCTGATCACTATTTGTAACTAATGGGCAGTTATCTGCACCGTTGTTTACACCATCATTATCACGGTCGCGTGCTGGATCGATATACAGGCTCGCATCCAGTGGGAAGTCGTCCGAGTCTGCGCCATCAGGCCAGCCATCATTATCGTCATCGCTATCAGAGCGAGCTTCGTCGATAAATCCACGTGTTGCATCAGTCCAGGCAATATCTGGTGCACCGTCGCCATCCGTATCGGTATCCGCCGTTGGATCATTGGGATAAGCATCGTCAACATTTAAAACACCATCCGCATCTTTATCCGGATTGGTTTCTGCTGGCTGGGTTTGCGTTGTAATAGAACCTGTCGTTGGATCTAACTCGCTTGTATCTGTATCAGCCCCGGTTGTTGTCTTTTCCTCGATAAGCAGTTCCTGCACATCGGCAACCGTCTTACCTGGGCGATTTGGAATCGGTAGTGTGGCTGGATCCTGCTCCAGAACCTGCAGGCTATTGCTATTGATTTCTTCACTGGCCGAGCCATCAACCTGGCCGTCGATTTCACCATCGGACAGGTCGGCAGCGAGTGCTGTCAGTACTGAATCTGTATTTTTATCCGTGGTTTGCTGCCCCATCTCATAGGCAACCGCGGTAACCGCTTCAACCGCAGCACGGTAGGCAGCAACACTTGACTGTTTCGTACTATCTGTCGTGCTGTTAATAAGTGGTGGAGTATCGAAAATATTGACTGAACTATTCAGACCAAAGCCCAGGGTAGATACCACCTGAGAGGCCGCTGGTGTGAGTGCGGCTTCAAATTCATCAGCCTGAATGCCAAGCGTCCCATTAGTATCCTGCGCATTCTTGACGGCAATATCGACCGCCATGGTTGTCAGTGGTGTTGCGTAAAGCTGCTCACCGGATGTCAGCATCGCATCGGTGACAACTGTACGCATGGTAGTAATTACCGGGAACTGGCTTGTGGTTATGTCCCTTGTATCGGCAGTACTGGTGAATTCCATGATGTAGGGGGGATTGAAAGGGAACGTCAGGCTAAGCCCGGTGATCGCTGCGCTGCTGTCGGTACTGGCTGTACCCGCCACACTGCCCTTGAAACCGCCGGCCTGATTATTGCCATCGAAGCTATAAAGGGTGACGACCGCATTCGCCAGTGGGCCTTTTACACCACCACCAGAAAGTGTTTTAGTTTCTGCGGCTGGTGGGTCTGCTGGTGTCTCCGCTGCCGGTGCTTCGCTGCTTCCGCCGCCACCGCCGCCACAACCCTGTAACGCAATCGATCCAAGTAATACAGCCCAGGTAGCCTTACCAGCAACACGCTCAAACATTTCAATGCCCTTTATATTTATACCCACTCAAACCCGTAAAAAAAACGAGCTCGGGTAGCGTAGCACTGATTGGCTTGTGGTGTGTATCACCTAAATTAGGGATATTTACAACTGATGATCAGAATACCGAGGAAAATCAATACATCAATATATTGTTATCAGCTACTGCACTAGACCTAACAAGATTGCCTGCTGAGCGGCTTCAGCTCGTGTCGTGATACCCAGCTTGGTGTAGATATTTTTAATATGTGTTGTGACTGTGTGATATGACACATTTATTTCCACAGCGATTTGCTTACCGTTCAAGCCGCGCCCAATCAAACTTAATACTTCTGTTTCTCGTCGACTTAGACAGTCTACCTGCTGACACTTGATACCACCTTCAACACGAATTCTTTCCTGTCGAGAGAAGTAGCTCATCAGCTTGAATGTGATTTTTGGTGACAGCGCAACCTCGCCTCGCATAACGCCCTGCATATATTGAACAAGCTTATGTTGAGACTGATTTTTGAGTAGATAGCCCTGTGCACCGGCACGTAACGCCGAATAAAGGATTTCATCATCTTCATGCGAGGTAACAACTATCGGCGTACAGTTCGGTGCATCGACGGCCAGACGATGCAGGAATTCCACGCCAGAACCGTCCGGCAATTCCATATCCACCAGCGCGATACACGGACTAAACCTGTCCAGCAAGTGAAATGCAGCCTGTAAACTATCCGCTAATTCAATGGTGATGTCCGCAAAACTCTCCCTGAGCGCCATCTCCATATATGACTGTGCAATGCTATTGTCTTCCAGTATTAGCCCTGCTTTAACTCCATAGTTCATCTACCGCCCTGTAAAACCACGCAGTATTTCTGCATGTCTGTTTTTTTTATTTTGGCCAGACTAACACTGAAAACAGGACTTTTTAATACCTTTCATCCTTTTACTTATGTCACATCAAACTCACGCTGATAGATAAACCCGCCAGATACTGTTACTTTGCCTTTGGCCTGAACGCTTTAATAACTGATTCATCTGTTTCAAGGTAAGGGCCTTCAATCAGATCGACACAATATGGAATTGCAGGAAATACTGCATCTAAACACTCGCGAATCGACTTTGGTTTACCTGGTAAATTCACGATTAAACACTTTCCTCGTATACCAGCAGTCTGCCGCGAAAGAATCGCCGTTGGTACATATTGCAGGCTAACCTGACGCATTAACTCACCAAAACCCGGCATCATTTTTTCACACACCGCCTCTGTCGCTTCAGGCACCAGGTCACGTGGTGCCGGACCTGTACCCCCGGTTGTTACCGTCAGACAGCAGCCGTCTTTATCTGCCATTTCGATCAGCGCGGCTTCAACCCCCGCCTGATCATCGGGTATCACCTTGTAAATCGGCTCCCACTCTGATGTCAGATACTCATTTAATGTATCGATAATCGCCTGGCCTGATAAGTCTTCATACACGCCTGCACTTGCACGATCAGAGGCGGTAAGTACACCAATCTTGATTTTGGACATAATCTTTTTCCTGCTATCTATTTACACTTTATTTACACTAAAAAATATGCCTTGTTCGGCGCATATCAAACCACGGATTTTTTAACTACACTTTACGTATTATGAGCAAACCTACAGACGACGAACTGAAAACCGCCCTGCGCTCTGCCATTGCGATGAAAGAACAGGGCGAGGACCCGCAGTTTATTGCAAAGAGCCTTATAAACCTGCAATATCGCATGCGTTTTTACGAAGAGCTATTACAGGTTGCCGATCGCTATTTAAATCATGGACAGGCCGAGCACGAACGCATGAAATTATTGAGCTGCATTAACAAAATCAGCGAAATAGAAGCACGCACTGCGAAACAGGATATCGAAGACTTCGGGCTCGAATAGCAACCACATTACAACTACTGTTTCGCTTCGACAACCTTTGAACTACCCACGCCTCTGGCATCAGAAGCTGCCGACATTTTCTGCGCTTTCTTATTCCAGATAACCAGCTGCATATTACCCCAGACATTATCGGATGCTTTCATCTGATGCCCGCGGGCCTGTAATTCTTTCAGCTCAAATTCACTAATCGCCCCAGGCTCATAAAAAATCATATCAGGCAGATACTGATGATGAAACCTTGAAGCATTAACAATATCTTCGGCGTTAGCACCCTGATGAAAATGTAATGCGCCCAGCAGCACCATGGTGATTATTCGACTACCGCCCGGTGTACCAATCACGGCAAGTCGATCTTCGGTTTCCAGAAATGTTGGCGACATACTCGATAACATTCTTTTCCCTGGCGCAATTGCGTTGGCTTCTGCTCCAACCAGACCATAAGCATTCGGCACCCCGGGGCGCGAAGAAAAGTCATCCATTTCATCATTCAACAACACGCCGGTACCTGGCGCGACAAAACCTGAACCAAAGGGGTAATTAATCGAAAGTGTTGCAGCTACCCGATTACCCTGCTGATCGATAACCGAAAAATGTGTAGTGTCGCGACTATTATTATCGGTATTCACACCGGGCAGCCACTCACTCGGCATCGCCTTTAACGGATGTATACTCGCTGCCAGACCATCAGCATATAACTGACTCAGTAAGCGCTGCTGCGGCACAGAAACAAAATCGCTATCGCCGAGAAACTGCGCACGATCGCGATAGCTTCTTCGCATAGCTTCGGCGATATAATGTATCGACTGTGCAGACTGTAAATTACGCAGATCAAAATGTGACAGCTGATTCAGAATCTGGATCAACGCTATACCTCCGGACGAGGGCGGCGCAGCCGATGTAATACGCATGCCCTTATACTCACCCGTTACCGGCTTACGCGCTTTGGTACGATAATTTTTTAAGTCCTGCTGTGTCCAGATTCCACCGGCAGATCGACTGCCTCTCACCAACTTCTGTGCCAGCACTCCTTCATAAAAACCTTTGCTTCCCCTGTCCGCCATGAGCTCCAGCGTATCCGCGAGATCCAGTTGAATAATTCGCTCACCAATCTCAGGTATCTCTCCGTTTCGCAAAAAAATTTTTGCGGCATCTGCGGATGCAAGTAGTGCCTGCTTACGAAATGAAGCCATGCGACGATAATGCTCATCGACGATAAAACCCTTGCGCGCAAATTCGATTGCCGGTTGCAGACTCTGTTTTAAACTTAAGTTTCCATACTGTTCTGAAAGCACTTCCAGCGCTGCAGGGACACCGGGAATGCCTGCCGCCAACGGACCATCCATCGAAAGCCCTGGAATCACATTCCCCTCTTCATCGAGATACATATCACGGTGCGCAGCTGCTGGTGCTGTTTCACGACCGTCCAGCATAACCTCATAATTATCTTTTGCACGATGCAATAACCAGAAACCGCCCCCACCGATTCCTGAACTGTAGGGCTCAACCACGGCCAGCGCTGCACTGATCGCCACGGCAGCGTCAAATACATTACCCCCCTGCGCAAACATGCGTTCGCCCGCCTCAGTCGCCATCGGATGCGCGGTCGCAATGGCAGCCGGCCTGTTCTCGGCGAGCGTTACCATGCTAAACATTAACAGCAGTAACAACGTGATTTTTGCTGGCATATTTCTGTCCGTGTTCGCTATTGTTTGATATTGAGTTTTCGATGTTAAAACAGAGTACTGACAACAGGCAAAAAAAAGGCCCCTTGCGGAGCCTCTTCCTGGATCTAGCCTTCGCCAGTGAGCTGTTTGTATTTTTCCATCAACTGCTCTTCACTCTCTTCGTGATCCGGATCTTTGGGAATACAGTCGACCGGGCAGACTTCGACACACTGTGGCGTATCATAGTGGCCCACACATTCTGTACATTTGAAAGGGTCGATCTCATATATTTCATCACCGGGTGATATCGCCTCATTGGGGCACTCCGGCTCACACACATCACAGTTGATGCACTCGTCAGTAATGATTAACGCCATCTATCGCTCCTGGCCTGGCTAGACCTCACATATACCAGGGTTTACCCTGAATCTAAATTAGCCGTGAATTATACATCAAAATTCTGGCTCACGTCCTTACTTGATGTAGGCCTTTATTTCCTGAACCTTTGCGCTAAAGCATTGACCACCGCCGGATGCACAAATTCCTCCACTTTACCCCCGTGGGAGGCGATTTCCCGCACCAGGGTTGAGGAAATAAAGCTGCTTTTTTCAGACGGCGTGAGGAACAGGGTTTCGATCTCGGTCGCCAGATGCCGATTCATACTGGCCAGCTGCATCTCGTATTCAAAGTCGGACACCACCCTGAGGCCACGCAGTATGACATTAGCATTGCGGCTACGCACGAAGTCGACCAGCAGATCGGAAAAGCCACAGACCTCGACATTGGGGAAGGGGGCAAGCACCTCACGCGCCAGCTCGATGCGCTGTTCCAGCTCGAACAGCGGCGTTTTGGTGGCACTGGCAGCAATCGCCACAATCACCTTGTCGAACAGGCGTGATGCCCTTTCCACCAGGTCGCTATGACCATTGGTAATCGGATCAAAAGTTCCCGGGTATACTGCCACCACAGACATATGCTTTCCTCGAACGGTTAATCGGCCTCAAGCCTGTATAGATAATAGGCAACCTGGCCTGCTTTTTTCTGTTTCACTGCCTTCCACTGCTGTGGCAGTTCCTGCAGCGGCCAGCCTGCCGCGGTTTCTATATAGATCGCCGCACCCGAACGCAACCATTCTCGCTGCTGCAATAATGTGCAGACTTCTGGCAAATAATCAGCATCAAAAGGCGGATCCAGAAACACAACATCATAAGGCTCAACGGCAGCATTCTGTAGCCACTGAATCCCATCCTGAAACTGTAACTCGATCTGCCCTGCATCCAGCAATTCTACATTCTTGCGTAGTATATCGAACGCTACCGCCTGTTTTTCGATTGCTGTCACATGGGCGGCTCCACGAGACGCTGCCTCGAAGGCAAGCGCACCGCTACCACTAAACACATCCAGGCAACGCGCACCGGGAATATCATTCTGCAGCCAGTTAAACAGTGTTTCTCGCACTCGATCCGTCGTTGGCCGCAGACCCGGCAGATCTGCCACCGGCAAACGTCGGCTTCGCCATTGCCCGGCAATAATTCGCAATTGCCCGAGCGGCGCTTTATTTTGCTGCGACTTTTTCCGCGCAGCCTGCTTTTTTATCACAGGGCCGGATCCGTTTTAGCTGGCGCAGTGGAGCTCTGCATCGCGCCCTTACCACCCACAATAATAGTCAACATCTTTGCTGGATCGATGCGTCGTTTAATCGCATTGGCAACTGTTTCGGGAGTCTGCTGATTAAAATTATCAACAAAGGTATTCAGATAATTTAACGGCAAATCATAAAAACCTATCACGGTCAGATATTCGGCAATTTTTTTATTACTATCGATACGCAGGGGGAAACCTCCGGTGATGTTTTTTAAGCTATCATCCAGCTCACTCTGCCCCACGCCACTGGCTACAAATTTATCCAGTTCATTGCGCAATATTGATAGTGCCTGCTGTACCTGATCATTGCGCGTGCTCAAGCCTATCTGAAACGGCCCGGCAGCTCGCATGGGCGCAAAGTAACTATAGGTGCTATATGCAAGCCCACGTTTCTCACGAACTTCGTGCATGAGTCGCGAACCAAAACCACTGCCACCAAATGCATGATTCCCCAGATACAGGGCAAAATAATCCGCATCATTCCGTGTTACACCTAACTGCCCCATCAGCACCGTACTCTGAGCAGAAGGAAAATCCACATATACAGTGCGCGCTTCTTCCAGTGGTTTTACCCTCGGTAACGCCACTGCTTTTTCACCTACAGGCAAGTCTTTTAGCAGATCCTCTGCTATTGCCATGGCTTCTGTTCGCGTTAACTGACCAACAATCGCAACAACTGCGTTTCGTGCAACATAATACTTTTCATAAAATTGCTTTAAATGATTTAACTGGAGTTTCTTTAAACTTTCTTCCGTGCCTTCGCTCGGTTGCGCATATGGATGGTCGCCATAAAGCTCACTAAAAAAACGCAGTGCGGCAACGGTACCCGGTGACTGCCCACTTGCTTTTACGGAGACTTTTAAACGCTCAAGCTCTCGTTGATAAGCAACCGCAGGAAAATCAGGGCGCGCAAGAATATTTCTGAGATTTATCAAGGCCGGTCGTAAATATTTTTCATCTCGCAAACTGCGCATACCTAACCACGCCATGTCCTTCAGCGCACCGTTATCAAACACAGCCCCTACCGCTTCAAATTTTTCAGCCAGCACCTGTGCACTATCACCGAAAGCACCTTCCGATAACATGCCATTCGTCATCAATGCGGTGCCTGCAATATCATCTCGCGCACTGCCCGCATCAAAAACCACGCGCACATCCAGCATCGGGATATCCATAGAAGGCACAAAATAAACACGCGCACCATTGGATGTTGTCCAGTGCTGTATATCAGGTGTCGCCTGAACGATGCTGCTATAGAACAGCAGAACGAAACCGAGGGGCTGCAGCATACGACACATTACCTTAACCATGACGACCTCCCATACGCGCAGGCTTGCGCTGCTTTTCCGGATCAATCGGCTGAGGCTCCAGAATAGCCACTGTTAATCGTTCACTCTGCAGGTATTTTTTTGCGACCTGCTGCACCTGTTCAGATGTTACCTTGCGAATATTATCGAGATATTCGTTTTTACGTTGCCAACCAAGCCCTACCGTTTCCAGCGTACCCAGTTGCATCGCCTGATAAAAAACCGAATCTTTTTCATACACCGACGCCGCCATCACCTGCGCCTTTACGCGGGCCAGCTCATCTGCGGAAGGCGCTACATTCTGAATCTGCTTAATCTGTTTACGAATCGCCTGCTCAAGCTCTTCAATACTATGTCCGGGACGAGGTGTACCATCAAACAGGAACAACGTTTGCTGACGTGCATAAGCATCATAGCCAGCACCCGCCGAGGTTGCGATTTCACTTTCCCGAATCAGGTGTTTACTCAGTCTGCTACTATTACCACCATCCAGTATGCCCGCCAGCACCTGTAAGGCATACACTTCCCATTCCTGTTCCACATTTTTTAGCACAGGCACCTTATATCCCATTAATAGATAGGGAATTTCTGCAGGCGCTTTAACTGTAATGCGACGCTCACCCAGCTGCGGCACCTCACGTCTTGGCTTGGGTGGCTCGATATGAGATGGCTCGAATTCACCAAAATATTTTTTTGCCCACTGGTAAACCTGCTGCGGCTGCACATCACCCGCCACCACTAGCGTTGCGTTATTCGGGGCATACCACGTCTGATACCAGTTCCGCAGATCGTCCAGCTGCATACTATCGAGGTCTTCCATCCAGCCAATAATCGGCTGCTGGTAGCTGGAATTGATAAAGGCTGCTGCATTGAAACGCTCATAGGTCAGAGACGTAGGGCTATCGTCTGTTCGTGTGCGACGCTCCTCCTTAATGACTTCGATCTCCTTGCGGAACTCGGCTTCGTCGAGTTGCAGATTACGCATTCGATCCGCCTCATGCTTCAGGCATAACTCCAGTCGGTCACTGGAAATGCGCTGAAAATAAGCAGTGTAATCTTTACCGGTAAAGGCATTTTCGCTACCACCATTGGCGGCAATGATCTGGGAAAACTCACCGGGCTTGAGGTTTTTCGTGCCCTTGAACATCATATGCTCTAGCGCATGCGACACACCGGTAATACCAGGATATTCATAGGAGCCACCCACCTTGTACCACACCTGGGATACCACCACCGGCGAACGATGATCTGGCTTTACCAGTATTTTCATACCATTATCGAGCCAGTAGGTATAAACCCCGTTTTGCTGCTCGGCTACGGGAGCATCCGCACCCGACTTCACCGCCCCACTCTGGCAGGCTGTGAGTAAGACAATAGCTGGCAATACCAGTAAATGACGTAATTTCAAACTTAACTCCATGAATAACACCCAGTTAGATTCATTATATAAGCGATATAAGCGTGTAAGCACTGACCGACAGACCGATGCCGAGTTCCCCTATTTCCCCGACAATGATAGGATAAGCACCTTCTGATATACAGCCCGAGCTCATCTCCTTATGTTTGGTTTTCTCCGACGCAAAAAAAACACTCCAGCTGAACCACAGGCCGAAGTCGCTCCCGTCGAAGCTGAGCAAGCACCGCCGGAGGAAGAAGAGCATCACGTTTCACAGGACACGCCCGCAGATCATACAGCAGATACGCCAATAGAAACCAGCCAGCCTGAGACATCTGCCACCGAAACGGATAGCAGCACAGACCGTGACTCAATAGAAACAGCATCGTCACATGACCAGGGCGAGCAGCCCGCACAGCCGTCCAGAAGCCTGTTTGGCCGACTACGCGATCGCTTGAGCAAAACTCGATCCAGCCTTACCGACGGTATGGCAGACCTGCTACTGGGTAAAAAGACCATCGATGATGAGCTACTGGAAGAACTCGAAACCCGTCTGCTTAGCGCAGATGTCGGCATCGAGGCCACCACACGCATCATCAGCGATCTGACACGCCGTGTATCCCGCAAGGAACTCAATGATCCCGAAGCTCTGTTTAATGCACTGTGTGATGATATGCAGGAGATTCTTACGCCGGTTGATCAACCCCTGAGCATAGACACCAGCAAATCCCCCTACGTTATTCTGGTCGTTGGCATTAATGGCGCCGGTAAAACCACAACGATTGGCAAGCTCGCCAAACGCTTTCAGAATGAGGGCAAGTCCGTAATGCTGGCCGCAGGTGATACCTTCCGTGCCGCTGCTGTTGAACAGTTACAGACCTGGGGCGAGCGTAACGATGTCGCCGTAGTAGCACAGGGCACCGGTGCCGACTCTGCGTCGGTAATTTTTGATGCCATCGAGTCAGCACGTTCGCGCGATATCGACATCGTTATTGCCGACACCGCGGGACGCCTGCATACCCAGTCCAACCTGATGGACGAACTCATCAAAATCAAACGCGTAATGGGTAAACTCGATGATAGTGCCCCCCATGAAACCCTGCTGGTGATGGACGCCGGCTTTGGTCAGAATGGCCTGATCCAGGCTCAGCAGTTTAACGACGCCATGGGGCTAAGTGGACTGGTACTCACCAAACTGGATGGCACCGCCAAGGGCGGCATTCTGTTTGCCATTGCCGAAAAACTTGCAACGCCAATTCGCTATATTGGCGTGGGTGAAGGTATCGATGATCTTCGTGAGTTTAATGCGAAAGAGTTTGTCGAAGCATTGCTCGATAAACAGCCAGACTGATCTCCACCATCGACACCCCCGGTGAAAAACCTGAATGCTTTTCGCAAATTAACCGCTTTCATCTTTTCCCCGCCAGCATCTTGGTGCACAATAGCTTTCCATGATTCGTTTTGATAATGTCAGTAAGCGCTACCCCGGCGGTCACGAAGCACTCAGTAATGTGAGCTTTCATTTACCCCGTGGCGAAATGGCCTACCTCACTGGTCACTCCGGCGCAGGCAAAAGCACACTCCTGAAACTCATCGCACTCATCGAGCGCCCTAGCCGCGGCAATCTGTTACTCGATGGCGTTAATCTCAGCAGTGTCAGTAATAGCAAGGTTCCCTACCTGCGCCGTAATATCGGTATCATCTTCCAGAATCATCATCTGCTTTATGATCGCCCGGTGTTCGATAATGTCGCCCTGCCGCTGATCATCGCTGGCTACCAGCACCGGGAAATCGGCAAACGTGTTCGCGCCGCCCTCGATCAGGTTGGCCTGCTAAAAAAAGAAAAGTCTGATCCCATTACCCTCTCTGGCGGTGAACAGCAACGTGTTGGTATTGCTCGTGCCATCGTACATAAACCGGGGCTATTACTTGCAGACGAGCCAACCGGTAACCTTGACCCTGAACTGTCGCGGGAAATCATGGACCTGTTTGCTCGCTTTAATCAGGTTGGTGTAACCGTACTGATTGCCAGCCACGATCTGGACCTGATTCAGAAAATGGGCAATCCGGTGATCAGCCTCAACAATGGCCTGTTAACTCATAACGATCTCAGGCATGAGGCAGAACATGGTTAAGGCCGACAGTAATCAGCTGGCAAAAAGCCATCCCGTACAGGCCTGGTTCATTAATCACCTACGCACCCTCATTTCCAGCCTGGGTGCCATGAGTCGCCAGCCCGCTTCCTCAATGATGACGATCGCCGTTATCGCCATTGCCCTGGCATTACCCGCCGGTATGTTTGTGCTGCTCAACAACGTCAGCCATGTTAGCGTCGGCTGGGACAATAGCGCACAGATATCCGTCTTCCTGAAAAAAGATGTGGATGAAAAACAGGCACGCCGCCTGATGGACAAGCTCCGACTCTACGATGACATCAAACACATCTCACTGATACATAAAGATGCCGCGCTCAAGGAGTTTATGAAAATTTCCAGTTTTGGTGATGCGCTGGATGCCCTTGGCGACAACCCTTTACCCCATGTTTTCAGTATTCAGCCCGTCGTAGACCCCACTCGGCCGGATCGAATTCAGTACCTGATCAAGCAGCTCAACAACCTCAAACAGGTTGAACTCGCCCAGCTTGATCTGCAATGGGTTAAGCGCCTCTTTGCCATGCTGGAAATTGCCAATCGTGCCATCTGGGTGATCGCCAGCCTGCTTGGAATTGCCGTGTTACTGGTCGTCGGCAATACGATTCGACTCGATATCCAGAATCGCCGCGAAGAGATCGAGGTCACCAAGCTCATCGGTGGCACCAACGCCTTTATTCGTCGCCCTTTTCTCTATACCGGCCTGTGGTATGGCATTGCGGGGGGCATACTCGCCTGGCTACTCACCGTGCTTTCAATGGGCCTGCTAGATGATGCCGTCTCTCAACTGGCCAGCCTTTACAATAGCGACTTCCAGCTGCGAGGCCTTAACCTGTCTGAGGCTCTAACCCTGATTGGTTTCAGCTGTTTCCTTGGCCTCGCCGGTTCATGGATTGCCGTCGGCCGTCACCTGAGCGAAATTGAGCCATCCTGAACAATCTCACACACCGTTTGCCGCTTAGCTGCTATAGTTGATGAAAACAGAGGGTCACCGTCGACCCCGGGCACCTTCACCCTTATGGCATGGAATTATGACGAGCAGCAAGCAACGCGTACTTCTGATTGACCACTCAGGAACCAGCCTGGCAATTATCAGCAAACTCATCGCTAAAAACATGCCTGAAGTAGTGGTAGACGCCGCCATGAATGCCGATGAAGTGTCACGCCTGCTACAACAGAACAAATACAACCTGATCTCCACCTCTCGCAATCTGCCTGACATCCAGTGCGCCCAGCTGATCAAACTGATTCGTGAAGACCTTAAGGTTTCACGCACACCCCTCATCGTTATCTCTGGAGAAAAACTCGGCATTTACGAAGAAAGCCTGGCCTGCGAGAAAGTAAATGGTTACTTCGACAAAAACCTGGGGCAGCGAAAGCTGGTGGACTATATCAGCTCTTTCCTCAATACCAGCCCGCCCGAAGCCATCCTCACCGGCAATATCCTCTATGTGGAAGACAGCCCAACCGTAGCCCTGACAACGAAAAAGATCCTCAGCAAGCATGGCTATAACTACCTGCTGGCCAAAGATGCCGAACAGGCTCTCCAGCACGTTCAGCACTCATTTGCCAAAGATCACGTACAGCCTTTTGACCTGCTACTTACCGATATTCAGCTAGCAGGCCATATGAGCGGTCGTGACCTGATACGGGAAATACGCCATGGCCTCGGCCTCGGCTATAGCCAGCTTCCCATCCTGGTAACGACCTCCAGTAATTACGATGCTGACCCCGATGGCCCCAACCGTATTTTCTCTGCCGGTGCCAATGACATCATCGAAAAGCCCATTCGGGAACCTATGCTCATCGCCAGACTCAATAACCTGTTAATGCTGCGCCAACAGTACATGCAGATACAGCACCCGGATAATCCACTGGCAATCAACGATTAATTTATTCAACATTTTCAATGACTTAGGATTTTGGCTAAAATTCGGAACGAACTTATCCGATAATTAGCACTCCAATAAAAAGAGTGCTAATATTACTGGCGGAATACACTTTGGAGTGAAGTGAACATGACAAACGAACTGGTACTTGCATCAAATCATTTGCCTCTGGCAAGCGGCAGTCTGGATCAGTACATCCAGAATGCCCAGGTGATCCCCATGCTCACCGAAGAGGAAGAGCGTGAATATGGTCGTCGCCTCGCGGAGCACGGTGACCTCGAAGCCGCGCAAAAGCTGATTATGTCGCATCTGCGGTTTGTTATTCGTATTGCCCGTGGCTACCAGGGCTATGGCCTGCCACTCGCCGACCTGATTCAGGAAGGCAATGTCGGCCTGATGAAGGCGGTTAAACGCTTCAACCCCGAACACAATGTGCGACTGGTATCTTTTGCCGTTCACTGGATTCGCGCTGAAATCCATGAATACGTGCTGAAGAACTGGCGCATCGTTAAGGTTGCGACCACCAAGGCACAGCGCAAGCTGTTTTTTAACCTGCGTAGCGCGAAGAAGCGTCTGGGCTGGTTCAGCAAGGAAGAAGTCGAAGGCGTCGCAAAAGATCTGGGCGTAAAGCCGGAGACAGTTCTGGAAATGGAGTCACGCCTGAGCAACTACGATATGGCATTCGATGCCCCATCTGATGAAGATGACGATAGTATGGTTGCGCCATCCACCTACCTGGCAGCGCCCACTAGCGATCCGGCACAACAGCTGGAGTCCGACGACTGGCAGGAACAACGTACCCAGCAGCTCACCGAGTCCTTACAGAACCTCGACGAGCGCAGCCGTGACATCCTGATGTCGCGCTGGATGGATGACGAAAACAAGGCTACTCTGCACGAACTGGCTGACAAGTATGGTGTATCCGCTGAGCGCATTCGCCAGCTTGAAAAAAATGCCATGAAGAAAATTCGTACAGTACTGGAAGCATAAACCTTTTATGCTCACAAAAAAAAAGGCGCTCATTTGAGCGCCTTTTTTATTTTCAGACATTATGTTATTGATAAGATCAATTAGACACGCCAAGCAACCCAGCTGATGACAGCCTGCCGTACTATGAAAATAAACAACATCAACAAACTACCCATCAATACCGTTTCACATAACTCAAAAATACTAAAGAGAGTCATGATAAACAAAGGAGAAATCAGCGACATAACACAGTTTTCTCGCGCAGTATTTCCGCCAGGAGAAATTGCACATGCACATAAACATCCGGATATGACTGAAATTTTTTATATTGAATCAGGTCATGGTGAAATTATTATCAACGGCATCCATCACCCAATTGAACCCGGGACCTGCATCGTTATAGAACCGGGAGAAGCACATGAGCTACGATGCTCTGAGAACACCGAAATGTCTGTGATTTACTTCGGCAAGACCTGAAGCATATAATCATTCACAGAAATATTATGCGTTAGCCTTTAATCTGCAGACTCAAAATATTGTCCAGAATCATACTCAGATAACCATTCGATAAAATCCCCCTGGCGCATTGGTCGGGCGATATAAAACCCCTGCACAATATCACATCCGAGATCACGTAGCGCCACCAATGTCTCCTTATCCTCTACGCCTTCTGCTACAACCTTGATATCGAAGCCATGCGCCATTTCGATAACTGTTTTAACAATATGCTGATCCATCGAATTATCCAGCATATAACGAACAAACGACTGGTCGATTTTTAGTTCATTCGCGGGGATGTACTTAAAGTATGCCATCGATGAATAGCCTGTCCCAAAATCATCAATTGACACATTTACACCCAGCGCACGAAGTTCTTCGAGGGTGATAAAACTTGTAGTCATATCCTGCATCAATGCACTTTCAGTAATTTCCAGTGTCAGTCGCTCATCTTCCTCACCCCAGATACTCAATGCACTACGAACACTATCAACAAGCGTCGGATCACTCAGTACTTTTGCCGAGAGATTTACGGCAACCTTTAAATTATTCGCTTCTTCTGGCCAGCTTTGCATTAATCGGATCGTTGCATTAATCGTCCACCAGGTAAT
>JBFHWF010000048.1:0-18731 GCA_041589175.1 Gammaproteobacteria bacterium | reverse complement strand
GCAATAGCGTTGTTGCATGCTGGATAAATCCGGTGTGTAAATAGAGCTGCACGAAAAATGAATCATGGTTAATGGAAATAAAAATGACATCTAAAAAACTCACCCCCGTACGCGTTCTAAAGCGCACACTGTTGTTCATTAGTATCAACTCCATTCTGGTTTCATCACCCGTGGTGCAGGCATTTGATATTGTCCAGGGTAATGAGCTGGTCAATATGATAGAGCTTGATGGTGTTGGTGACTCTGGTTATGTAGATACAGCTATAAACTCATCGATTGGTGTCGATAACATCTATTCTCATTGGGATACGGTCAGTAACTCTCTTAGATTAGATACGAGCATAGAAGGTCAAAATATACATATAAGGTCTGACATTAATCTGGGGTACGATGGAGGAAAGAGGCTATTAATTGGGCTTGAGTATGATAACTGGGTTGAGATTTATTCGAATATCTATGGCGGCGGTTCACTTAATATTGGGCCTACATCATTTTTTGACTACGATGGGAATGAAGCGACTAGCAGAACAGCTGTACTGATAGGTGGATACAATAATCCATCGAGTATAAGTGACGTGGACCTGGATTTTAATGTCAATGTTGTAAAAATAGAAAATGGGTCAACTGTTACGCTCAACCAGGGTGATGGACTCTCTCATCGTCGTTATTGGTACGATATCAATGGATTAAATGGTGGTGGATTTGTCGAGTTGTATGGTGCTCAGGATATCCATTTTCAAAATGTTGGTCGCATAGAACAGTTTGGTAGTGATTCAGTAGTTAGAATAGATGGCTTGCTTGAGAGTGGGGATTATGTGTTACAAGGTGGTAACTTAACGACCGAGTCAACGGATGTAACCGGCGTATTCGAGCAATACAGCGGAACGAAGCATCGACTTGAAGGCGGTAGTTTGAAAATAATGGCCGGTGGTGAGTATGTGATGCATGGCGGGCAGCTCTATGCGGACAGAATTGACCTTTATAATGATTATACAACCGACCCAGCCGGGTTTACCTATCATGATGGTGGAGTGCGACTGACGAATCAGGACATACACTTCAAGCAGAAAAACAGTGCTGATCCAAATCAGTTTGATGTGCTCCATGGTGATCTGGGCGCGCATATTATTATGGAAAGGGGCGAAGTGTTTGGCGCTCGAAACATGATTGTTGGTACCGCAAGTGGTTTGGCAACATCAAGCCAGGGATCTATACATCTCGATGGGGCTTCAAACTTTATCGATAATGATATGATCATTAATGATCTGGGAAGTGTGACTCAGGACTCTGGGTATAACAGGGTTGGTAATAATCTCATAATCACGGGTGGAGCATACACACAAAATAATGGATCTAATGTGGTTGAAGGTGATATTCAGCTTTCTCGCGGGGTTTATACGCTGAATAACGGATCATTAACAGCGGGTCGTATTTCAGGCTCTGGATTTAACTATATAAATGGTGGTGTACGTCTAACCAATAGCGACATGTCGATTCGGAGTGGCGGCACTTTAGGTGTAGCCGATTTACTGATTGACGAAAGCGAGCGGTTTGCTGCGGTTAATATGGTAATCGGTACAGCAAGCCCTGACAGTGGCTCGGTAACGCAATCGACTGGTAGTAATGTAATAGAAAATCAGCTGACGATTAATTCAGGTGGTCGATATGATATGTCAGGTGGTGTGCTGGCAATGGGAAGCTTCACAGGTCCAGGTAAAATTAATTACGCAGGTGGTGAAGTTTATATCAACGATATGGTAACTATTGGTACAACAGGCGTGTTTGGCGACAACCTGTTAATCGCAAGAGATGGTGTTGTTGCATCGTCATCATATGATAGCCTGCGTGGGTACCCAGGTAGTAGCCGACATGCGATGACGATTGATACAGATGCAAACTTGACTCTCGATGGTGGTCGACTGATTGCGTCTGAAATTATCAATAATGGTGGTAGCTTCAATTATCTTTCTGGTCGCCTCGAACTAGATACATTAACATTTGGCGAAGCAGGGCCGCTTGGTTCGTTCACGTTAAATAGTGGTCATAACCTGACGGTAAGTAATGCAGTTAATATCGAAGCTGATACAGTGCTCACCATCACTGGTAGCGGTATTGGTGGCGGTGCAATAATAAATAACAGCGGCACTCTGACTCTGGCAGGAGGTTCGCTGTCTACATCACAAATTAATAACCTGGGTTCAGGTAGCTTTGATTTTAATAGTGGTTCATTAGCAGTAGATACACTAGAAGTGTCGAATACAGGTCTGCTAGGTTCAACGGTAATACTTGGCTCATCAAAAACAATACAGGCAGATAATGTAACGGTCGCACAGGGTTCACGCTTAGAGGTTAACGGAGGCAATTCTTCGGCGACTAATCTTGTGAATGACGGTGAAGTTGTTATATCACAGGCAGGAAGATTGAGTGGTGGTACGTATACCCAGTCGTTAGCAACGGCATCAACGACGGTCGAGGGCACGCGGAATGCTAATGTTGATATTATTAACGGTATGTTAAGTGGCTCAGGTACGATCAACGGGAATACGGTGAACGCGGCTATTGTAGGCCCAGGTAGTTCACCGGGAGAACTGATCATAAATGGCAACTTCACTCAGACAGAAACCGGCCTGCTGCATATGGAAATTGGCGGCTTACTGGCTGGTGACGAATATGATGTGCTCAATATTTCCGGAACAGCAACGTTAGCGGGAACACTGGATCTTGATTTAACAAATCTGGGTAGTGGAATCTTTAAGCCTGGAATTGGAGATGCATTTGATATCCTCACGGCTGAATCCATTATTGGAGAGTTCGATATTCTCAGTCTTGCTGTGATAGGAGGCGGACTGGGCTGGCAGTTAGATTACCTGGTTGATGAAATAGGTACTATAGATGTTGCACGACTAACAGTAGTTGAGGTGGCTCCAGTGCCAGTACCAGCAGCAATCTGGTTATTTGGTTCAGGGTTGCTAGGACTTGTAAGTGTGGCCAGACGAAAGAAGTGATAGTGCATAGTGGTAAAATGAGTAGAATGGAAAGTTTTTGTCGAGGGCTGTTATTAGCCAAAAGCCGACGGCTGACTAAATCCTCCGTTTATTTGCGTGGTTTCCTTCGAGGGGGACAGAGCGCAAGCGGTCTGTCCCCGGGCAAAATAACGTCAGGCTAATTTCTACTTTTAAAACGAAGGGATCGAGGTCATCAGAGATTGATCTGATTTGATCGGGGATAGACCGCGAAGCGCTCTGTCCCCCTGGTATGCGACCACTCAAGTGAACGAAGTGCTTTTCGACTCTTCCGCTTCAGGGTGATAAGCGAATATTGGTGTAACATACAAATATGGCCAGGTAGAGACTGCACCTGGCCATAAACAGTTATTGAATTTTTACTCTGACCCTTTCCCCAATTATTTAATCCTGTAAATAGCGATAATAATTGTCAGCTTAGCTGCGGCTGGTTTGTTGCATTCTGGGTTGCCAGTTATCGATATCATGCATAATTTGTGTCATTGCTTCCGGGCTCAGGCGATGCTGTAATCTCTGGTATAGAGTGTCACGTCTATATTGAGTAGCATCGGAGACATTTATCGAAGCTCTTGCCGCCAGGGTGAGCCATTTATAGGCTTCTATATCACTCCTTTCCACACCTTTTCCCTTGAGGTACAGGTTCGCCAACATGTGCTGTGCTGAATTCCAGCCCTGCTCAGCCAGCTGCTGAAATATATTCGCTGCTTTTTCGGCCGAGCGTTCAACGCCGTTTTTGCCGAGCATATAATCGAGCGCCAGCTGATAGCGTTCCAGTTCATTAAACTTTAGGTCAGCAACATTTGCTTGCAGCTGTTTGGAAATTTCCAGTGTATTGTTCTCTGCCAGTGACACAGTTGGAATCAGCAGAAGAGATGATAAGTAGACGGCCTTGATTAATTTCATGTTTGGTTACCTGTATTGAATCTTAAACAGAGGCTGTTACTTCACCCACTATGGTTTGACATCTATCTGTGACAGCCAGTCAATTGTTGATCAAAATACTAGGGTATGAATCGACAAGTCACAATGGGGCAATTGCAAAGGACTGTTAAGGATGATTCCTGAAGGTTTTAAACTAACCCGATCGGGTTACAAAAACACCTGATATGTGATTGATATCGTGAATATTTGCGATATTTGGATTCACGATACATAGGGTTAGAGTAAAAATTCTGAATGCCTGCTCACAGACTAAAACATTTGTTAAGAAGTGCACATAATGACTGCTTTCAATATCAAAAAACATTCGCGTTAATTCGCGTCCATTAGCGGATAAAAACTTTTTAAATAATAAATGATAGCCAGGAGTAAGGACTAATTGCCAGCGACAGCATGTAGGCGATTAAGCCAGTCCACTACCTGCACCAGTAAAGCCTCACCCTGCCCGGTGAAATAATGATCGGCATTTTTCACAACGCGTTGTTGAGAGAGTGAATTACCCGCCTGCTGCATGGCCTCCCAGCGGCGCGGTGCATTGCCTATAACCGCTGGGTAATCCAGTTCACCGCGAATATCGAGGATAGGGATTTTTATATCCTGTAGAGGGAAAGGGGCAGGCATGGGCTGACCCTTGTCGGTGGAACCCATTCCAACACCAATAAAAGCGGTGGCACCCGCTGTTGGATATTTATGTAACCAGTCGATACTGAAATGCACGCTACAACTGTGAGCAAGTAACACAATCTGTGTATAGTTTTTCTGCTTTAGAAAATCCACCGCGGCCTGGATTCGTGGATGACCCTCATCAAGAATTTCAAGGTAGTCATAGAAGGTGGATTCGTTATCCAGCACCGGCATCTGGATCGATAGTGTGCTCCAGCCTTCTGCAGGTAAACCGGTGCGTAACGGATAAACCAGCTCCGGCCAGTTGGGGTGATAGCCCCGGCCATGCATAATAATAACGGCACCTTTCGCTGGTAGTTCTTCACTTTCCATGTAAATGCTAAAGAACTCGTGCTGGTTCGCCTTTAGCATTTCTACATCACCATCCATCACATAATCGGCCACCTGCTGGTACATACGTTTTTCCTTGTCCAGGTCGAGTGCGGCCAGAGGCAGTGATGCACAAAGCAGTATGCCTGTGAGGGTGATATGACGGAACAGGTGAATCATGGGCTTATGCGACACCTCTCCTGTATGTTACCGACTCCTTAGTTAGAGTCGGTCGCCGGGGGAATGTTTCAGGCGGCAGCCTGGGTTTCGACTAGCGGGAACATCTTTTCGGTTTCATAGTCGATACGCTGTTTGATTTTTTCCAGTATCGCTTTTGTCTGTTCACAAAATGCCTGTTTGTGGTGATCAGCACCGGACACCTTGCACCACTGCTTCATATACGTCGAAAACTCTTTACGAATTTCCTTCGCGCTTTCATGGAACTCGGCGGCAATTTTGCTGACTTCCGGATTGTGATGTTTCACCAGTTCGGCATAGATCGAGTTGTCTTCGAACACCAGGTGCATCCACACCTTTTCATTAAAGCGGGTGACCAGGTCGCAGACGAATGGGTTGGTCATCAGTTTATGCTCCTGTACCAGAACGCTGATCACTTCGATAAGGTCGCTGATTTCCTGATTCTGCTTTTTCAACTCGCTGAGGGTATACATGGTGTTGCTCCGTACTGTGTCTCTACATCATAGCTTATCGCAAGCCTATCCCGGGGGAAACCTGAAAAGCTGACCTGTATCAATCAGCCTTTGACTCGGTGTCGTTAGTTGCGGCCTGTTGTGATTCCTGGAGCTGTTTTTCACGGCGCCCCTGGAAGCGGGTGTAGAACATGGTGCCAATAAAGAAAATCACGCTCAGCAGACTGAAGCCAATGCCGAAGCCTCGGGTGCTGGCATCACCGGCATACCATATGCCCCAGACAAAATAGAACAGGGCCAGATACATGGACCAGGCGTGGGTATAGACACGGCCATGTAGAATGCCGCGAAGTGGGAACAACAGTGGACCCACCTGAACCAGCATGGTCATGGAAATAAATTCTGGTGGGATCGGCTCAATTTTCAGGTGCCACAGGGGGATGAACAGCAGCAGACCGAAATAGCCCAGCAGGGTGCAGGCACGGGAGATTGAAATCGCATTCATTCTGGGGATTTTTCCTGTTCCAGCTGCTGTGCAAGGCGAGCCACACGCTGGCCCAGTGCCAGGCAAAGGGCTTTCTCGTTGTCGTCCAGCGGAGCATTGTCATTATTATTCAATCGACTGGCTCCATAGGGCGTGCCACCGGTGGTTGTCTGATGCAGGGCCGATTCGCTGTAGGGCAGGCCCACCATGACCATGCCATGGTGTAATAATGGCAACATCATGCTTAGTAAGGTGGACTCCTGGCCGCCGTGAACACTGGCGGTGGAGGTGAATACGGCAGCAGGTTTGTCGATCATGGCGCCGGACATCCACAGGCTGCCACTACCATCGATGAAATGTTTCAGTGCGGCTGCCATATTGCCGAAATGAGTTGGGCTGCCAAGAATCATGCCGCTACATTCCTGCATATCCTGCAGGCTGGCGTAGGGGGCGCCGCTATCTGGCACGGCGGGTGCAGTGGCTTCAGTTTCACTGGATACCGCGGGAACCGTACGCAGGCGGGCCTGCATGCCCTTTATCGACTCGACGCCATGGGCAATAGCACGCGCCATTTCAGCGGTGGTACCCGTCTGGCTGTAATACAGGATCAGAATTTCGGACATGGCTCAGAGAATCTCCAGTACGCGTTCTGGTGGGCGACCAATAGCCGCCTTGCCATTGTGTATCACAATCGGACGTTCGATCAGTTTGGGAAACTGCACCATGGCATCGATCAGCTGGTCGCGGCTCAGACTCTCATCGGCCAGCTGGTTATCCTTGTATTCGGCTTCGTGGGTGCGCATCAGCTCACGGGGCTCCAGGCCCAGCATATCAAGGATCTCAACCAGCTCCTTACGTGAGGGAGGTGTTTTCAGATATTCGACGATATCGACGTCTTTGCCCTGCTCAGTAATGAGCTCAAGGGTGTTGCGAGACTTGGAACAACGTGGATTATGGTAAATTCTAATCGAATTAGACATTTTAAAACCCCAGATACCAATATATAATTCGGGAACGGAAGAATACCGTATTTTAAGGGCGAGTGGCAAAAATGATGATTTGTGTCACACATACGCGACAATAACTGACATCGACGTCAGAGACTCGGGTATTTTCTTGACACCTTTACATCTCATTGCTAGTTTTTACCTAATTAACAAAAATCTAATATGCCATCGGAGACGATCAATATGAAATTCAATCACCTATTCAAGCCGTTCTTTATCATGATGCTAGTGCTCGGCTTGGCGGCAGGTTGTGCATCAACCCCTGAAGACACAGGTGCGGCAGATCAGCAAACTGCAGAACAGGCGATTGCTGATGCCAAGTCTGCTAACGCACAGGCTAAGAAAATGGGCGCTGAATGGCGTGATACTGGCAAGATGCTGAAAGCAGCTGAAGCAGCGCTTGCGGAAGGTGACTATGCCAAGGCAACAGAAATTGCCAATACGGCTCAGCGTCAGGCAGAAAATGCTATTGCACAGGCCAAGTCAGAACATGCTCGTCTCGTTGAAAGTGGCGCGATTGGTGGTGCGATGATGGATGGCTCATCCAGCAGCAATAGTGGTGCGATGATGGGTGGTGCTGACTCCTACCAGGTTGTTCGCGGTGATAACCTGTGGAGCATTTCTGGCAAAGACAGCATTTATGCAAACCCTTACCAGTGGCCACTGATCTACAAGGCAAATCGCTCCAAGATCAACGATGCTGACCTGATCTACCCTGGCCAGGTTTTTGACATCGACCGTGACGCATCAAGTGCAGATATCGATGCTGCCGTTAAGCATGCTAAAACACGTGGTGCATGGTCTGTTGGTACAGTCGAAGCGTCTGACGAGGCATACCTGGCTCAGTAATATCAACTATTACTGAAGTCATATTTAAAAAGGCCCGCTTTGCGGGCCTTTTTTTGTGCGTGTGTTCCTGCAGATAATCTGTGTGTTGAGGGAATAATCTATTTGGACAGGCGTCTAAGAATTGAGTTAGCATAGTGTCTAGGCGCTATACTGCATGTAAATCAACCGAGAGTGTCTGTATGAATCGAATGTCCCGTCAGTTTTTTCCTGTATTTCTTAGTCTCCTTCTGTGCCTGCCGTTTTCGGTTAAGGCTGAAACCGGTTTTTTTGACTCCACCTTTGGCGATTTTACCGAGGAGCTTGAGCTTGCCCGTGAAGAAGGCAAGAAAGCGATATTTATCTTTTTTGAGATGGATGAGTGCCCATTTTGCCATCGCATGAAAACCACGATTCTCAATCAACCGGAGGTGATTGCGTTCTATCGTGAGAACTTCAAGATGTTCCAGATGGATATAGAAGGCGATGTGGAAATCACTGATTTCGATGGTCAGGTTATGACACAGAAAGACTTTGCTTTTCGTAAGCATCGAGTGCGAGCGACCCCGATGATGGCTTTTTTTGACCTGACGGGCAAACGTATCGTGCGTTATACAGGGCCGACATCTTCTTTGCAGGAGTTTATGTTGCTCGGTGAGTATGTGATTTCTGGTGAATATGAGAACAGCAGCTTCACCCGGTTTAAAAAGGAACAACGAAACGCGCAATGAGGCGAGCACCGGTTTTAATTGCCATTTTCCTTGCATCCACGCAAAGTCTGGCTGCACCAATTCCTGACCCACTGAGCCTGCCAGCAGCGCTGGCCTATGGGGAGGATATGCAGCACTACAGCCTGTTACATGCACAGGCAGATGTTGTGAGTGCAGAGTCGGCGTTGCATCGGGCCGCCTCCGCAAATGGTCTGCGAGCTCAGCTGGAGCTGGAAGCAGCCTATGTCGAACCGTCTCCCATTGCGCCAGATCAGTCGAACAATGACAGCTATGCCACACTGCGAATTATCCAGCCTGTTTATGACTTTTCCGGGGGCTTTCAACGGGAAGAGGCGGCTGAACTTAGCCATATGGCATTGCAACAACGAATGCAGAGCCTTATCGGTCAGCGGCAGGTAGACATTGCCCGGCAGTTTTTCAATGTCATACTGGCCGATCTCAGGTATGCACGTGACAATGAAGATATGGCCATTGCCTATGTTCGATTTGATGCGGATAAAGATCGCTTTGCCTTAGCACAGATCTCGGAAGTGGAATACATGGCTTCGCAGGATCGCTACCTGCAGAGCCTGCATCGTCGTAATATGAGTGAAAGTCAGCAGCGGCACAGCCGTGCGATACTGGCGGAAGCGCTGAATCGTCCCGGCGAATTACCCTCACGTCTGGCGCGGCCTGAGCTGGTATTCCCGCAGCAGACGATGCCGGAATTTTCCGAGCTATTCAAGCGGCTGGAAAGTAGTAGTCCACGTCTTATTCTGCTCAGGCAGCAGCTACAGGCTTCACAGATCAGGCTGGAAGCTGAGTCACGAGCCTTTTTGCCCCGCCTGGATGCCGAGCTGTCGGTGTCTGAATATGCTCGTTTAAGCGGGTCGAGTGATGAATGGAGGGCTCAGCTGAATATGACGATACCGCTTTATGAAAATCAGACCATGAAGTCGCAACATGCAGCTGCTCGAGCCGAAATGTTATCGATTAAAGCCAGCTTACAACAGGCTGAGGCACAAATACGGCAACAGGCTCTGCAACTGTGGCAATCTATACAGCTATTGCAGCAAAGAAGACAGCATCTGCGTGAGCGTTTAAGTTTACGTGAGCTGGAGCTGGATAAAAACCGTGCCCTGTACGAGATGGAAGTTAAAACCGATCTGGGTAATGCCATGGTGGCAATATCGGATATTCATTTCCAGCAGGCCAGAAATGATTTCGATCTGATGCTGGCCTGGATGCAGTTACGTTTACTGTTAGGTGAAACGGAGCTTCTTAAAGCAGAATTATAAATGCCGAAAAATGAGGAATGCGGTTTGATGAAAACAAGAATTCTCACGATATTATTCTGCGTCTTATCTTCGGCGCAGCTGCATGCCGTGGAAGTTGAGGCGAAACTGGGCTGGGCAGATCGTCAGTATTACGCTTTTCCTGTGACCGGCGTGGTGAGTGCGCTTAAGGTTCGGGTTGGTGATAAAGTTGAAAAAGGTCAGCTGCTGGCAAGCCTGGATTCAAGGCCATTTCAGTACCGCATGCAGCAATGTGAGGCACGGGTCAAAAAAGCAGAACCAGCCGTGTTTGACGCCAGGCTAGATCTCAACCATGCGGAAGAGCTGTTTGAGCGAAGTGTATTGTCTGAAGTTGAGCTGCAGCGCATTGATAGCCGCTATAAATCACTGAATGCGGAGCTGGATATATTACGAGCCGAGTGCAAGGTGAATCGCTGGGAAGCCCAGCAGGCCAGCTTAACAGCGCGAGAGCCTTCGTATGTGCTGAGTCATACGCTGGTTCAGGGTATGGTAATCTCAACAGAGAATCAGGCACAGAGCCGACTTGAACTGGTATCGGCAAATGAAGCCACGGCCACCAGCTGGCTCAGCAGCCAGCAGAAATCACAGCTAAAATTATCCGATAAGGTAGAAGTTGATATTGATGGCCAGGTATTCCCGGCCAAAGTTGACAGTGTAGAGCTACAGGCGAATGAAGCACAGTTATCCCGGGTGGTATTCGTGTTTTATTTTAAACAGCCATTACAGCTCGGAAAAACAATAAAGGTAAGATTCTAATGGCATGCCGACATTTCCTGGTGAAGGGTAAGGTGCAGGGAGTTTTCTTCCGTGCGAGTGCGTTTGAGCAGGCAATCAATCTACGACTTTCGGGGTGGGTGTGTAACCTGGATGATGGCAGTGTAGAGGTTGTCGCTTGTGGCGGTGAGCAACAACTTGATAAACTGCAGGCCTGGTTACATGAAGGACCATCGACGGCACAGGTTGAAGATGTTCTGGTTGATGACTGGCAGGGAGAGCAGAACTACTCTGAATTCTCCATTCGATAACAATAACTATAGCAATAGCACTAATGGCATTCTGATATGAACGCAGTTGTAAACCACAGCGAGAGTAAACTGGATATCCAGGCCGTCCTCAACTGGCTTGAAGAAGATGGCATGGTATCAGCCGATAATGCGCAGATGTTGCGCACGCTGGCGGTGGATACTGTTTATCAGTCACGTAACCCATTACTGGTAATTGCAGAGCGTCAGTGGATCGACCAGCGCAATAAAGCTAGCCTGTTAACCCTCGAAACACTGACGGTGTGGCTTGCTGAAAAGGTTGATATGGAATATCTGCGTATTGACCCCTTGAAAATAGATGTGCAGAAAGTCACTTCGGTGATGTCCTATGCCTATGCGGCGAATTTTAATATTTTGCCAGTCGCGGTTGATGATAAAACCATCACGGTGGCGACAGCTGAGCCATTCGTAACCGACTGGGAACATGAGCTATCCCGAATCAATCATAAGAGTTTCAAGCGGGTAATTGCTAACCCGGAAGAAATCTCCCGTTATCTGCTGGAATTCTATACCGTCTCCAAGTCGGTGAATCGTGCCGAATCAGAATCACTCGGTTTTAGTAGTGATATTGGTAACCTCGAAAGCTTAATGGAGCTGGGGCGTGCGGGTAAGCTGGACGCCAACGATCAGCACGTTATTAATATCGTAGACTGGCTATTGCAGTACGCTTTCGATCAACGGGCCAGTGATATTCACCTCGAACCGCGACGTGAAATGGGCAATATGCGTTTCCGTATTGATGGTGTTATGCATCAGGTATATCAGGTACCTAGTACGGTTATGGCTGCGGTATCCAGCCGAATTAAAATTCTGGGTCGTATGGATGTTGCAGAGAAACGTCGACCCCAGGATGGCCGCCTGAAAACCCGAACGCCGGATGGTTTAGAAATTGAATTACGTTTATCAACCATGCCGACAGCCTTCGGTGAAAAACTGGTCATGCGTATTTTCGACCCGGAAGTGCTGGTGCGTAATTTCAAGGAACTGGGCTTTAGTGCTTCCGATGATGAACGCTGGCAGTCGATGATCAACCGGCCTAATGGCATTATCCTGGTAACAGGCCCGACCGGTTCCGGTAAAACCACCACCCTGTATAGCAGTTTGAAACAGCTGGCTAAACCCGAGGTGAATGTCTGTACCGTGGAAGACCCGATCGAACTGATCGAGCCCAGCTTTAACCAGATGCAGGTGCAGCATAATATCGGGCTCGATTTTTCCACCGGCGTGCGTACCCTGTTACGTCAGGACCCGGACATTATTATGATCGGTGAGATTCGTGATCAGGAAACGGCCGACATGGCGATACAGGCTGCACTTACCGGCCATCTGGTCATATCAACACTCCATACCAATGATGCGCCCTCTGCGATTACCCGACTCATGGAGATTGGTGTGCCTGCGTACCTCATTGAATCCACTCTGCTTGGTGTAATGGCCCAACGACTGGTAAGAACCCTGTGCCCACACTGCAAGGAAGAAACGGAAATCGATGAGGATGCCTGGCAGGCACTGGTAAAGCCCTATAAACCTGCACGCCCGAAAAAAGTTTTCCAACCGGTCGGTTGTCTGGAGTGCCGCAATACGGGTTATCAGGGACGTATCGGTATTTATGAAATGCTAATGATGAGCGATGAAATTCGCAGCCAGATTAATGATGAATTGAAACTCACCGAATTCAAGAAGCTGGCGATGAAGCAGGGCATGCGACCCCTGCGCCTCAGTGGGGCGCAGAAGGTTGCAGCCGGATTAACCACGGTTGAAGAGGTGCTGCGTGTGGCACCGCCCGTAGAAACCTGATAAATCGCTTAGCTTAACCCTGACCGGCTTTCTTGCAGGTATTCATACCCAGTAACGGGTAGGCAGGGCAAAAGCCGATAGCACCGGTTAGTAGCGGGATCATTCCCAGCCAGCCCCAGGGAGTCTGTGGGCCTATAAACACCAGGCTCAGGATAGCCAGCCCAGCAACAATTCTCAGTACGCGATCAATACCACCGACATTACACATGACAATTCTCCTATGGATGAGTGTTAACTGGTTGTAGTTTGACAGCCAGACGAAGAAGGGTCTGTGATCAAGTCACATAGCAGGCTATTTATGTCTCGCTGTCTGCGATAGCCCGTAAACCGCTGAGGTCTGTTATCTGAATCTGGCCGCGCTGGAGTTGTATTAGCCGGTTACGTTCAAACTGTTTGAGCTGGCGGCTGATCACTTCCCGTGCGGTGCCCAGTTCATTTGCCAGTGCCTGGTGAGTGATAGAAAGTTGAGCGTTTTGCGGACAGAGTTTGACTAGCTGTCGGGCGAGGCGAATATCGATGTGACCAAAACTAATGTCTTCAACCCGATGGATAACGTCGCTGAGGCGGCGTGCATACTGATCAAAAATCATCTGTCGGAAGGCATCTGACTGCGCCAGCCCCTGATCGAAAACCTTTTGAGGTATAGCTATGGCAGAGGTTTCCGTTTCGGTGATGCCTTCGGCCGGGTATGGGTTATGAGCAAACAGGCAGGCGGTGGTCAGGGTGCAGGACTCGTTATCCTGTACGCGATAGAGCACAACTTCACGACCATTTTCGGCACGGCTATAGACACGCACGGAACCGCTGGTAACGAACAGGTATTGCTGGCAGCTATCGCCCTGGCGAAACACCATGGTATTTGCTGGCAGGGTTACAGTTTTACATTGCTCACGTAATTCAGATAGTTGAGGATCTGTAAAAAGTGATTCGAAGGGCGATGCGATCAACTGCGATACCAGTGCTTGTTGAGAACTTTGATAACCTTGTCCGGGTATACCCAGCGACCCAGACTACCGTTGTAGCGTGCCAGTGCGCGGCGGATATTGCCCTTCTCCATGTCCAGGTAGTATTTAAGAATGGTACAGCCCATGCGCAGGTTGGTGTCGATGTCCATCAGGTTATCATCTTGGTGGCCAATCTCCTTGAGCCAGAAAGGCATGACCTGCATCAGACCCTGAGCACCGGCACGGGAAATGGCGAAACGGTCGAAGCGACTTTCGATATCGATTACGGCAATTACCAGTTCGGGCGGCAGTTCGGCTCGCGTGGCTTCGCGATGAATACTGCGTAACAGGGTGAGACGGGTGTCGGCATCTTCGACACGAATTTTTAATCGGCTGGACATATCCATGAGCCAGACTTCGGCATGGAAGCGGTCATCGAAACTGCTGGATTGCTCAATGGCATCGATCAGGCGTTGACGTAACTCGGGATCGATCTCACTGGGCTGGTTACTGGCCAGTGCACGATCGCCGACTAACATTGCCAGTACTAAAGCGGTCAGCAGGGCTGCCGTTGCTGGAAGGTTTTTCAAGACTATCATGCTGTTAGTTCATTTCCGCAATGCCGTGATTTCAAAGGCTATCGCTAACAATATTAGTCTGTCAACGCGGAATTCCCAGCAGGCCAGCTTATGCCTTTTGTTGCAACAGAAACTCGGTGATGTGATCCAGGGCAATATCCTGTGATTCCTCATCACGGCGGCCCTTGTACTCGATCTTGTTATCGTCGAGGCCACGCTCACCCAGTACCAGTCGATGGGGAATGCCGATCAGTTCGATATTTGCCAGCATGGAACCGAGACGCTCTTTCTGATCAAACATCAGCACGCTGAGGCCAGCATCGGTCAGATTCTGGTACAGCTCCTCGGCGGCTTTCTGCAGGCGTTCCGACTTCTGCATATTGATCGGCGCCAGTGCGACGTCGAAGGGGGCGATATTCTGTGGCCAGATTATGCCGGCATCGTCATGGTTCTGTTCGATGGCGGCGGCGACCACGCGTGATACACCGATACCATAGCAACCCATGGTCACAACCTGGTTGGCACCTTTTTCATCCAGTACCTTGCACTGCAGTTTTTCGCTGTACTTGTCACCGAGCTGGAAGATATGGCCCACTTCGATGCCGCGGACGATCGACAGTGTGCCCTTGCCATCGGGGCTGGCATCACCTTCAACTACGTTGCGAATGTCTGCGCTGGTGGGTTCAGGCAGGTCGCGTCCCCAGTTCATACCGGTCAGGTGTTTACCGTCTTCATTCGCGCCACAGACGAAGTCTGCGACATGGGCAGCACTATGGTCAGCTATGACGGTAATCTGAAGGTCCGGGCCGACAGAGCCGGGCGCACAGCCCGCAGCGGCTTTAACCTGTTCTTCCGAGGCAAATCGCAGGGGTGCGGCAACCGCATCAAGTTGCTCGGCCTTGATTTCGTTCAGCTCGTGGTCACCACGCAGTACCAGGGCAACCACGCTGCCTTCTTCACTGCCTTCCACCAGCAGGGTTTTCAGGCACTGGCTGGCGTCGACCTTCAGGAAGCTGGAGACCTCTTCAATGCTATGGACATTGGGGGTGTCTACCGTCGTCCTGTCCTGTGAAGGCGCCGGGCGCTCACCCTGGGGTGGCAGGGCCTCGGCTTTTTCGATATTGGCCGCATAATCGGAACCATCGGAAAAGGCGATGGCATCTTCACCGGAATCGGCCAGTACGTGAAACTCATGGGAGCCAGTACCACCGATAGAGCCTGAATCTGCCATAACCGGGCGGAAGTCCAGGCCAAAGCGAGTAAAGATCTCGGTATAGGCTTTGTGCATGGCGTCGTAGGTCTGTTGCAGTGAGGCCTGGTCCATGTGGAAGGAGTAGGCATCCTTCATAATAAACTCACGGGAGCGCATCACACCGAAACGCGGGCGAATCTCGTCACGGAACTTGGTCTGTATCTGATACCAGGTAATGGGTAACTGCTTGTAACTTGAGAGTTCACGGCGCGCCAGGTCGGTAATGATTTCTTCGTGAGTCGGGCCGAGGCAGAATTCACGGTTATGGCGGTCATTCAGGCGTAGCAGCTCCGGGCCATACTCATCCCAGCGACCGGATTCCTGCCATAGCTCAGCGGGCTGCACCCCTGGCATCAGTACTTCGAGTGCGCCGGTGCGCTCCATTTCTTCTCGAACAATCTTCTCCACCTTACGAAGCACGCGTACGCCCAGCGGTAGCCAGGTATACATGCCGGAGGCCAGGCGACGGATGAGGCCGGCTCTTAACATTAACTGATGGCTGACGATCTCGGCATCGGAGGGGGTTTCTTTCAGAGTCGAGAGGGGAAATTGTGATACGCGCATGGTGGATTCCGTGTGAATAGATACAATGCTAGCTGGTTTAATCATAATCCAGCAGGGCTGAACAGTTGTCGGAGATTTTACAGAAGTATTGCCAGAGGGTGAACCGGAATCTTGGGGGTGGGGGATTCTTGCTTGTCCTGTTGCTATGGCCGGGCCTGCTTCAGGCAGTAGCCTGGGAATATCAGGGGCAAAGCGTTAGTAATGTGGAATCAATCCAGCAGCTAGCCCGGCAGCCTGCCTGGCTCAACCTGCTGCATTATGAGAACAGTCTGCTTGGGGGCATGCGGAGCCTGGCCGGCCCTTCGGATTTCTTCCTCTCTGAAAAAGGACATGAGGATCCAGCTGCGGAGCTGGCAGCAACACTGAAAGCATTCCTGCAACCCACTCAGCAGGTGAGCCCGAATCGCTCGCCACAATGTCGCTTTCCAGCCCGCTGGAAATGGCTGAGAGAGCAATTACCAGCGTTACAGCTTATCGAGAGTATTTCATGTCCCGCCTTCGAAGCATGGCGTCAGCAATACGAGGCACAGCACATTAGCCTGTTGTTCCCAGGTATGTATTTACAGAACCCAGCGTCCATGTTCGGCCACCTGTTTTTACGTTTTGACCCTGCCGCTAACAATGCGCTTTTGAACCAGACCCTGAATTACGCAGCAAAACACGACGAAACTGATTCGGCAATTAGCTATGCATGGAAAGGGCTTACCGGGGGATATGCGGGTCACTTTTCAGTGCAGCCGTTCTATGAAACTCTGGTTGAGTATAGCGACCTTGAGCAGCGTGATATCTGGGAGTATCGACTGGATCTCAGGCCGCAGGAAATTGATCAGCTGGTGCGGCATCTGTGGGAGATTCGCGATGTCGCGTTTGATTATTATTTTCTGACGGATAACTGTGCATATCAACTGCTGTCATTACTGGATGTGGCACGGCCCGGTCTGAAATTAAGAGAGGGTGATTTTGAGCTTTTTGCGGCACCTGTTGATGTGGTGCGACAAATTCATGAGAGCGGCATGGTCGCAGCACAGTTTTATCGCCCATCCAGTACGAGTAAACGAAAGTTTATGCATCAGCAGCTGGATAGCCATGAGCAACGTAAGTTGCAACAGGTGCTAGCAGATCCTGACATGATGCAGGATGCGCTACAGGGTATGGATGTTCGTAAACAAGCTCGAATTCTGGAAGTGATCCATGAACAGGCTGTTCAGTCTAGTGATGATGCCCTTGCAACCAAATCTCTCAGTTTACTCAGTCAAATAGTGGTAAAGGATGAGCTGTTTAACTCGCAACCGGATTACCCTCCGGAAAAATCCCATGCCAGTAGTCGAATGGTTACAGGGGGAGGCCAATTAGGCGAGCAGTCTTATATTTCACTGGGCTGGCGTCCCGTGTTACATGATGCGCTGGATGATGGGAGAGGCATGATTAGAGGTTCGCGTATCGAAGTGCTGGATATGCAACTCAATATGTATCCTGATGAGAATACAGTTCGACTGGAAAAACTCACACTATTCGCGATTCGCTCCCTTGCAATTGATGATTTTCAGCCCGGTGTGTCGGCACAGTTTGATTTAAAAATAACCCCTTACTCACTCGCGCAAGATCATTGGCTGCGAACTTTCAATACCCGCTTTGGTGTTGGATATGCAATCCAGTCTGATGACATTGTCGCTTTTGGTTTTATCAACGGGCGTATTGATTATCATCCAGAGCTGTTAGATAAACATGCTGCATATGTTGGTGCGGAAGTGGGTATTAATTTTCAAACCAACTGGAATGGCAGGGGATTGCAGTTTGAACTTGGCTTGCAACATTACCAGCAGGTGAGTGGACAGATGGGAGACTTCAATCATTATCTTCTAGGGGTGCAATTTAATTCCTCGGTTAATCATGGGTGGCGGTTGAAGTGGGAGAGGGAAGATAAGATGGTTTTTGACTTTTCGGAACTTGGAGTGTCTTACCTGTATTATTTTTAGCTGGGATCCAGTGGCTTTCTTGTTGTGGTGAGAACTTGTGTTGTTTTTGGCAAGCGCTTATCTTAGAAAGAATTTGAATTCTAAGATTTCGCCTTCCTGGCGAGTCACTTTTCTGTCTGCAGCAACAGAAAAGTAACCAAAAGAGTGCCGACCCGAGCACACTTGCCCTATCTAAACAGCAGATAGGGTTCCCAAAAATGCTTCAGTAGAGCTGCATTGGTGTATTAAGTGACTGTGACAGTACTACTCCGTTCCCGGGTCGTGCTGATTATGAATTGCATCCATGTAATTCACCCTTCGGGCCATGCAGAGCATGTTTAAATTCGCTCCAAGCGAGTTTATCGCCGTCGTGGCTCAACAGCACTCGATTTCACGTCCTGTGAAATCGCCCCTGGGGCGGGGCATTTTTGGCAAGTGTGATGGGGGCTTGCGAAGTTGCTGAAGCTGCCTACCACAGGATAGCTCCCTTCGCCTTTTCCTGTAGGCTTCGCTAAAGCTGTTCTTGCACCAATCTCCCTCATCCCTTGCCGAAAATTGTATCCCTGCAGGGGCAAAATCACAGGACGTGATTTTGAGGGCTGATAAGCCAGGACGGCGCATCAGGCCGACCCGGCAACGAAGATAATCATC
>JBFHWF010000047.1:0-18834 GCA_041589175.1 Gammaproteobacteria bacterium | reverse complement strand
GGCATGGATTACAAGGTTCTCATACCCTCGCCTGCCTTTGGTGAACATGCAGACCTGCTGGTTGAATCGCTGGGATCCATCGACATTGCTGCACGTCAACTGCAAACCCCGGATGAGCTGCTGTTTGAACTCGTTGTGAAAAATGTATATATACTGACAACCAATATCGCTGGACTGGTTACCGGTGGCAATGTTTCTCAGTTATGGCAAAACCATGAAGAGCTGGCACGTGCGGTTGCCAGTGAAGTCATCGAGTTACAGCAGAAGCTGACTGGCGAGTGCTTCGATAACGAAAAACTGATCCAGTCGATGCTAATTGCCTTCGATGGTGACCCTGAACATGGCTGTATGGGACGAAGCGCACCAGCACGTTTGCAACGCGCACTTCGACTTGCCGAAGAACACCAGCTCGACTTACCCACGCTGAAAAAAATTGCAGCGGAAAAACTATAAACAGAAAGGGGCTCATGCCCCTTTTTCATTATTGGCTAACGGCACATGTCCAGATTAATATCAATTTTTCTTATCGGCATCACCCTCCTGCCTGGCTGCAGTTATCGACCTGATATCATCGAAAATACGTCACTTACAATCACCGATAAACAACAGATCTTTATCGTTAATCATGGCTGGCATACTGGCATTATTATTCCCGCCAGTCACATCTATTCACTGCTACCAGATTTGCAACAACGCTTTAGCGATAATCACTACCTGGAATTTGGCTGGGGCGATAAAGGCTTCTACCAGGCGGAAGAGATCACCCTCGGCATTACACTCAGGGCCATACTCTGGCCCAGTGACTCTGTCATGCATGTTGTCGGCATCGATAAAAACCCCCTTACCTATTTTTCTCAGAGTGATATTCGCAGCCTCTGCGTATCAGCTGATGGCTATGCACGTCTCGTAGATTTTATTCGTCATAGTTTCCAGCTACATGACCATAAAATAAGTGCATCACAACAGGGCATATATGGAGATAGCCAGTTTTATCGGGGGGATGGTCGTTATCATTTATTTAATACCTGTAATAACTGGAGCGCAAAAGCACTGGCCAGTGCGGGGTTTGATATTTTTGTGGGTAGTAAATTAACGGCGGGGAGTATTATGGGCTATGTTGAACACTTAGAGAGTGGTGAGTGTAATTAGCTATTAATCACTGGGACTCTTCTCAGTTATATTACTGTTGTAGTTTTGTTGTGAGAATTTGTGTTGTTTTGGGCAAGCGCTTTGCTTAGAAGGAATTTGAATTTGGAAAAACGGGGGTCAGATCCCAGTTTTTTCTAATATAAGCGAAAACTGGGATCTGACCCCGGTTAGAAATACTACGCCAGCATATCCTTAAGCGCAGCAAGATGATCCCTGCCCCGCTGCTTGGCAGTCGCCTCATCCACCTTGCGTCCACCACCTTCCCAGTTAACTTCATCTTCGGGTAGTTCATCAAGAAAACGACTCGGCTCACACTCGATATCTTCACCATAGCGTCGACGGTGTTTTGCATAGGTAATAAATAATTCTCGTTGTGCGCGGGTAATACCGACATAGGCAAGTCGTCGTTCTTCTTCCAGGTTTTCTTCCATAATACTGGTACGATGAGGTAAGGTTTCTTCTTCTACACCCACCATAAAGACATAAGAAAACTCCAGCCCTTTTGCAGCATGCAATGTCATCAGGCTTACTGCATCTGTCTGCGCTTCTTCCTTGTTGCGTTCTAAAATATCCATCAGACTCATGTGAGCGACCAGCTCACCCAGGTTTTCGCCCTTTTCGTCTTTATATAATCTTTCAAGCCAGTCAATAAGCTCGTGCACATTTTCCATTCGTTTTTCGGCAACCTTTAGATCACTGCTCTGTTCCTTGAGCCAGTCTTCATAGCCGATTTCCTTCACCATATCGCGAGCAACCAGTATCGGGTTGCCTCGCTCTGCATTATCACTTAGCAGGGTGATCCAGTTGGTGAAATTCTGTAGCTTTGTTAGCGATCGCTCGTTTAGAATCTGCGCAAGCCCCATTTCAAAACTCGCCGCAAACAGGCTGACATTTCTGAAGTTTGCATATTCGCCAAGCTTTTCCAGTGTACTCGCCCCAATTTCACGACGCGGTGTATTTACGATACGCAGAAATGCGGTGTCATCATCCGGGTTTGCCAGCAAGCGCAGATAGGCCATGATATCTTTGACTTCGGCGCGCTCGAAAAACGAAGTTCCACCACTGACTACATAGGGTATCTGCATTTCCCTGAGATATTTCTCAAAGACACGCGACTGGTGATTACCCCGATACAGAATGGCATAATCAGAAAACTTTTTACGCTTCTGAAACTTATGTGTATTTAACTCGACCGTTACACGCTCGGCCTCACCTTCTCCGCTGGTACACTCGATAATACGAATATTTTCACCCAGCCCCAGATCAGACCAGAGCTGTTTCTCGAAAGTATGGGGGTTATTCTGAATCAGGTGGTTTGCACATTTTAGAATGCGTGATGTGGATCGATAATTCTGTTCCAGCTTCACCAGTTTTAGTTTCGGATAATCTTCGTTCAGCAAAGCCAGATTTTCAGGGCGCGCACCTCGCCAGGCGTATACTGACTGATCATCATCGCCGACTGCGGTTAAGCGTGCCTGATTACCCAGCAGCAGTTTTACCAGTTCGTACTGACTGGCATTGGTATCCTGATATTCATCCACCAGCAGATAATGAATTCGCTTTTGCCATTTCTCCAGTACTTCTGGGTGTTTTTTAAACAACACCACTGGCTGCAGAATCAGGTCGTCAAAGTCAAATGCGTTATAGGCTTTGAGTTGTCGCTGATAACGACTATACAACATGGCATGTTTCAGCTGCAGGTCATTCTCCGCCTGCGAAATCGCCTCTTCTGGCGAGATAAAATCATTTTTCCAGCGTGAAATCTGCCAACGTGCATCTTCAGCGTCATCAACATTACTCAACGACTCCTGCTGGTAAAGCCCTTTAATTAACACCAGCGTGTCCGTTGCATCGAACACACTGAATCCTGTTTTATACCCCAGATGTTTATGTTCCAGCCCGAGAATGCGTAGCCCCAGATTGTGAAACGTCGAAACGATCAGCCCACGGGTTTCGCCTTTACCGAGCAAGCCCGCCACACGTGCCTTCATTTCACGAGCGGCCTTATTGGTAAAGGTCACCGCTGCAATATGCACGGGCTTAATGCCGCAATCTCGAATGAGGTAAGCAATTTTCTGGGTAATAACCCGCGTTTTACCACTGCCGGCCCCCGCCAGTACCAGCATAGGGCCAGAAATATATTCCACGGCAGCACGCTGTTGCGGGTTCAGTCCTGCCAGTGGGTGATCTGGCGAAAAGCCATTGTGGTTAGCGGGGGTATTGCTCATGATTGGGGATCTAACACTCAAAAAATCCGAATGGGTAGTGTAGCGACTCTGCTGCATAGAGGGTATACCTCGTCAGGTGTATTTTCACTTTCTGAGTACAGGAAACACACCCATTCACATATCTGGCATCCTCTGAAAACAGCTGATAGACTGCTGTACAATGAAAATCGACACCGCCACAGGCACCCTGCAAGAGGCTCGTAAAGTTGCATCCTGCAATTGTGATTCTCGCCCGGATGACGAGGATATCAGCCTGATAGTGATACACAATATCAGCCTGCCCCCCGGAGAGTTTGGCGGCCCCTATATTGATCAATTATTCACCAACCAGCTTGATCCTGATACACATCCCTATTTCAGAGAGATACACGAATTACGGGTTTCTTCACACCTGCTAATTCGCCGTGATGGCCAGCTGATTCAGTACGTCCCCTTCCACCAGCGTGCCTGGCATGCCGGCGTTTCCGAATACTGTGGCCGTGAGCGCTGTAATGACTTCAGTATCGGTATTGAACTCGAAGGTACTGACGAGCTGCCATTCGAAGACATACAGTACACACAACTGGCAAAAATAATTATAGAATTACGCAGGTGCTATCCAGCTATCGCCAAAGATGCTATAACCGGGCATAGTGATATTGCACCAGGGCGTAAAACCGACCCGGGCCCGGCATTTGACTGGGCATACCTCAATAAACTGACACAACAAGAATAATATGGCACTCATCTGCATACTGATCGGACTCATCACCGAACGCGCCACAGACTGGCTCGAAACTCGCCGTAATTTCAGCTGGTACGACCGCTATAGCCACTGGCTGTTTAACACCCTGCCCGGCCTTGCGAATCAGCAACGTTCCTCGATTGTTATACTGCTGTTTCCCGTACTCCTGCTAACAGGCATATTGCAGGGCTGGCTGGATGATAAAATGCTCGGTATTTCCGAATTTATCTTCGGCCTGGCAATTTTTGCCTTTAGCCTGGGCCCCAGCGACCTCAACCGCCAGCTTGAACGTTATCTGCAGGCCCGCGAAAATGGTGACGCTGATGCTGCACGGGATGCCGCTACTGACATCCTGCAGAAAGAAGCCCCGGAAGACAGCGACCAGCAAACAGTCGACATTATGCGTGCTGTACTACACGAACCCAATGACCGCTTCTTTGCTGTTATTTTCTGGTTTGTCGTACTTGGCCCTCTGGGTGCCCTGATGTACCGGCTCACGTCCTACACCATGCGCAACAGCAACAGCGCCTCGCTATCCATGGCTGCGCGTCAGCTACAGGGCATTCTTGCCTGGCCTCCCGCACACCTGATCGCAATGGGTTATGCCCTGACTGGTAACTACGAAGGGGCAAAGCAGGAGTTCACTAACAAGAATCGCCAGGACGATCTCTACGAGTGCAATTACCTGACACTGATCACCGCCGGTCAGGGCGCACTGAAAGACTGTGCACCCGGTGATGAAACCGCCTGTATTCGTTCTGCCCGCGCGCTTGTTCTCAGAACACTGGTGGTATGGCTTGCCATTATTGCCGTACTCACACTGATAGGCTGGATGTCATGAGTGAAACCCGTATTGATATCATCCGCCACGGCGAACCCGAGGGCGGACGCCGCTATCGTGGCTACAGTGTCGACGACCCCCTCAGTGAAAAAGGCTGGCAACAGATGTGGTCTGCGATACCACAGGATGCCAGCTGGGATCACATCGTAAGCTCACCCCTCTCACGATGTCGTGCTTTTGCCGAAGCACTATCGGAAAAAATGGGTATTACCTACAGCGTAGTCGACAACCTTAAGGAAATTGGCTTTGGCAGCTGGGAAGGTCGCACCCCGGAAGACATCGAAGCCAATGAAGGCGATGCCCTGGAGCGTTTTCTCAGGGACCCGGTGCATAACCGGCCTGAAGGCGCTGAACCACTGGATGATTTTGCCGATCGTGTCTGGCAACAATACGAAGCGGCGATCACGCAGCATACAGGTAAACATATTCTGATAGTCGGACACGCGGGTGTAATACGCGCCATCACCAGCCGTATTCTCGGCATGGCACTGGATGATGTCTACAGCCGCCTGAAAATCGAATACGCAGCAATTGCCCATACCCGCATTCCTGATGGAAAAGATCCGGTTATGGTCCTACAGAGCTGTGATTAAAAAAGCCACATGCTTTAGTCCGCGAATGAACGCAAATAAACGCTAAGTTTTTTACTCAGGGTTAATCACACACTGACATCCATAAGAAAAACTGTTAACTAAATGACAGCCTGTAATCAATAAACATGCTTTAAGAATATAGAAAAGAAGAATTAAGACAGGTAACACAGTAATACAAAAACATTACCTGTAAATATTTCGCGTTTATTTGCGTTCATTCGCGGACTAAAGCTTTTATACTTTTCAACCGATTATCAAAAAATACCAAAGCCTATTTTTTTGTCAGCATCTGTTCCATTTCTATTGCGGGTAATGGGCGGCTGTAGAGATATCCCTGAATACTGTCACACTCGTTGGCGCCGAGGAATTCCATCTGTTCCTGGATTTCTACACCTTCTGCAATCACATCCATACCCAGGCCATGGGCCATCGCGATAATGGCTTTTACCAGGGCGGCATCTTCACGATCGACTTTCACATCCCGCACAAAGGCCTGATCGATTTTTAGTGTATCGATAGGAAAGCGCTTGAGATAACTTAACGACGAATACCCTGTACCAAAGTCATCAAGTGACAATGACACACCCATCTCCTTGATTTTCTGCAGGCGAACCAGCGCCACTTCCGGATCCAGAATAATCGCGCTTTCCGTGAGCTCAATACCCAACTTATCAGCAGGCATTCCGGTTTCTTCGAGGATACTGGCGATCTGTCGAGGTAGAGACTCATCTTTTAACTGACGCGCCGACAGGTTAACGGAAATCTTTTCCAGCTCGTAACCAGCCTCCATCCAACGCACACCTTGCTGACAGGCTTCGCGCACGACCCAGCTACCAATACGGGTGATAATGCCGGTCTCTTCTGCCACGGGAATAAATACGTTCGGAGAAACAAATCCTTTTTCCGGGTGACGCCAGCGAATCAGGGCCTCCATACCCACCAGCCTGCCACTGGCAACATTAACCTGTGGCTGGTAGTAGAGCACCAGTTCATCATTATCCACGGCACGATGCAGGTTGTTTTCCAGGGCGAGTAATTCAACCGACGACTTGTTCATCGACTCTGTATAAAACTGGAAATTATTACGACCCTGCGCTTTAGCATGGTACATGGCAGCATCCGCATGCTTGAGGATTTCATCGGCGGATGAACCATCATCCGGATAAATCGCAATGCCCATACTGGTAGAGATATGCACTTCCTGGCGTTCCAGGGTCATTGGCAAGCTAACATTCTTAATAATTCGTTCCGCGATATGCGTCACCGAGTGTAAATTATCAAGATCCTCAAACAATATCGTAAATTCATCGCCTCCCAGGCGAGCCACTGAAGTACTGAAGTCGGCCACATTGACAGCAACAGAGTCAGTTTTGCGTACGGCTTCAATCAGGCGTTGCGAGGTGATTTTTAACAACTCATCACCGGCGGAGTGCCCCATGGTGTCGTTAATGAGCTTGAAACGATCAAGATCGAGAAACATCACTGCAATCATTTTTTGATTACGTTCGGCCTGGGAGATGGCGTGCTGTAGACGGTCTTTAAAAAGGCGACTATTGGGAAGCGCTGTGAGGCTATCATGATAGGCAAGAAACGCGATCTGCTCATCGGCCAGACGACGCTCGGTAATGTCCCTGACCAGTGCAATAACAGCATGAGATTTTAAAGGCATCATACGAACTTCGTAGTAATACACTTTTCTGTCATGAACGATGACGAACTCAAAGTCCTGCGTCGCCTGTTGCCCGAGAACTTCTCGAATCGACACATCAAATTTATTAGCAACCTCAACATCAGTCACATCCTTCATGTACTGATTGATCAGGTCATCACTTCGCAGGTAGAAATGGCTGTTTTCACCCAGTTTATAACTGACAATTCGCCCTTCAGAATCCAGATGGAACAGCTGATCGGGAATAGCCTGAAAGACCGCCTGCATTTCCTCATTGGCCTGTACCAGTTCTTCAGAACTTAAGTTCAGTGACTGTTCCAGTGTGCGCTTATTTGCATCAAACTTCTGATAGGAGGCGTTTACGGCATCCAGAAATTCTTTCCAGGGAGACGTGGCGGTATCAACAGATACCAGATGTTGCTCTATCTGTTGTTTTAATACGGGGTAAAAGTCGTTATCACTCATAAGTCGTTCTTGTCGTTATTCACTGACTACTCTGCCGGCTATTTTGTTGTAGCTGCGTTCATCCCTGAACCGGCATACTGAGCTCAAGTGTAACACACGTTATTGATTATCAGGTCTTGTTGTAAATCTCTGCCCCTTTACCGACAAACTCAATGGCTTTTTCCTGCATTCCCTGTGCAACCGCCTGGTCTTCTGAAATACCCTGCTGCCTTGCGTAATCGCGAACATCCTGGGTAATTTTCATCGAGCAGAAGTGAGGCCCACACATGGAGCAGAAATGCGCCACCTTGGCAGAGTCCTTGGGCAGGGTTTCATCGTGATATTCACGAGCTCGTTCAGGATCCAGCCCCAGGTTAAACTGGTCTTCCCAGCGGAATTCAAAACGTGCCTTTGACATGGCGTTATCACGGATCTGTGCACCCGGATGACCTTTAGCCAGATCAGCCGCATGTGCCGCAATCTTGTAGGTAATAATACCTTCACGCACATCCGCCTTATTCGGCAGCCCCAGGTGTTCTTTTGGTGTCACGTAACACAGCATGGCACAACCATACCAGCCTATATTGGCCGCGCCAATGCCGGAAGTAATATGGTCATAACCCGGCGCGATATCCGTTGTCAGTGGGCCCAGTGTGTAAAATGGTGCTTCGAAGCAGTCTTCCAGCTCCTTGTCCATATTCTCCTTGATCATCTGCATGGGCACATGACCTGGACCTTCAATCATCACCTGCACATCATGCTCCCAGGCAATTTTTGTGAGTTCCCCCAGAGTTTCCAGCTCACCGAACTGCGCTGCATCATTGGCATCCGCCAGCGAGCCGGGACGCAGGCCATCCCCTAGCGAAAAGCTGACATCGTAGGCTTTCATAATCTCGCAGATATCTTCGAAATGGGTGTAGAGGAAGTTCTCCTTGTGATGTGCCAGGCACCACTTGGCCATAATCGAACCACCGCGTGACACGATGCCCGTGACACGATCCGCCGTTAATGGCACATACTGCAGGCGCACACCAGCATGAATGGTGAAGTAATCAACACCCTGCTCGGCCTGTTCTATGAGTGTGTCGCGGAAGATTTCCCATGTCAGGTCTTCGGCCTTGCCATTCACCTTTTCCAGTGCCTGATAAATGGGTACTGTACCGATTGGCATAGGTGCATTACGCAGGATCCACTCACGGGTTTCATGGATATTTTTACCCGTCGATAAATCCATCAGCGTGTCACCACCCCAACGAGCCGACCAGGCCATCTTTTCAACTTCCTCTTCAATGGACGAAGTCACCGCCGAGTTACCGATATTGGTATTGATTTTCACGCGGAAATTACGGCCAATAATCATCGGCTCCAGTTCAGGGTGGTTAATATTCGCAGGGATAATCGCTCGGCCACGGGCGATTTCATCGCGTACAAATTCGGCAGTCACTTCGTCTGGTATATTGGCACCAAAATTTTCACCCGGGTGCTGCTTGAGCAGTTTTTTATAGGCCGGATCTTTACGTAACTCACTTAAGCGCTGGTTTTCGCGGATGGCAACGTATTCCATTTCCGGCGTAATAATGCCCTGTCGCGCATAATACAACTGGCTAACATTCTTACCCGCTTTTGCACGACGCGGTTTACGCAGATGCTCGAAACGCAGGTGTGCCAGTTCTGGATCATCCTGACGCTGGCTACCATATTCAGAGGTGGGGCCATCCAGCAGTTCTGTATCGTCACGCTCTTCAATCCACTTACTGCGCACATCGGGCAAGCCTTTCATCAGGTCTATATCAACATCAGGGTCGGTAAATGGCCCGGAGGTATCATAAACTGGAATTGGCGGATTAACTTCGAAGCCCATGCTATCGGGCGTATCCGCCTGCTGAATTTCACGCATACCGACGCGGATGTCTTCGCGGGAACCCTGAACATAAATCTTGCGTGAATTATTGAAAGGACGGGTTACTTCCTCGGAAAGGCGTGCCGTCTTCTGGATAAACTCGTCTGGAATCGCACTCATCTGGTGTTCCTCTTGGTGGCAATGTGCTGGCCCTGTTGGGCGGTGTATTTTCAATCACACCATAATGCGTTGCGCAGAGGTCGGCTTGTGGAGTGTAAGCTTCCCTACGCCAGTATGGCCTGGATCAGGTTCTAAGGGTTTTACGGACAACTTCCGTTTTCTCAGCCGACGGTGTGATCTCGGCTCCCCTAGCTACAGGCAACTAGTTTACCTGAGCGAGCTGGTCAGGTATAGAGTTTCCTCAGCCACTACACAAGCGACCAGACAGAGAGTAGAATCAGCAACATACGCGGGGTTTGCCGGACTCGTAGCGTCCATAGACCTCCCGCCTGTTGACTGTAACAGGCCCAGGCTTAAGCACTCACAATGAAAAGGGGTAAGCTATGCAATCTCATCTGGAACAGTGTCGTCACAATATGGTAGAGCAACAGGTACGCCCCTGGGATGTACTAGACGACAGGGTTCTCGATACATTGCAGTGCATCGCACGTGACCTTTTTGTACCAGAGGCCTATAAAAACCTGGCTTATGCGGATACCGCCATACCACTGAACGACACGCAGTCGATGATGCATCCTGTGGTTGAAGGTCGCATACTACAGGCACTGGCCATCCAGCCAGAAGACGACATTCTGGAAATTGGCACCGGTAGCGGCTACCTGAGCGCCTGCCTCGCCCACCTCGGCAGCCATGTGGACAGCTTCGAAATCGACACACAACTTGCACAACAGGCTCGCAGCAGCCTGCAAAATGCCGGCTACGATAATGTAGCCGTTATCGATGGCAATGGCCTTGAAGCCAGCAACCTTAATAAACGCTATGATGCCATCGCAGTAACCGGCAGTGTATGTGATATACCTGACGAGCTGAAACTGGCAATGAATATCGGCGGCCGTATGTTTATTGTCAGCGGTAATGCCCCGGCAATGCAGGCGCACATACTCACACGTACCGCCGAACGTGACTGGTCTGACATTGTCCTGTTTGAAACCGTACAGGACAGACTGGTAAGTGGCGAAAAGGCACCCTGCTTCGAGTTTTAAACGAAGCCATTAAGCCTGATAGCCTTGAAATAAAAACAACTAACAAACCCGTTTTTATAGCAGCGTGATCGCACTGCTAAACATAGACAACTGGAATACGTAACTAAATGAAAATACGACTGCCCCGCTTCGCCCTGAGCAGTACCCTTATGTGCGGCTTATTTATTTTCAGCATTCCGGCATTCGCCTCTGCCAATGAACCCATAGACTTCTCACGCGCCATTGAGCTTGCCCTGGAAAACGATCTGGACATCCAGTCTGCCGGGTATGCCTATAACAATGCACTCGCCTCACGTAAGCTCAGTCGCTCGGTATTGCTGCCACAGATTAACGCCACTGTATACAAGCGTAAGCGTGAACAGGAACGCGCAAACAGCTCCAACACGGCACTGGTGCCTAATATAACCATTGACTCTGATAGCCAGGGCTATAGCCTGGATCTCAGCCAGTCCATATATAACCACGCCGACTATCAACGTCTGCAACAGGCCGATCTGGGAATTGCTGCAGCAACGGCAACACTACAGGCATCTCAACAGGAACTGATAGTGAGACTGGCAACTGCGTATTTTAATGTGCTAGGCGCACAGGATAATCTCAAGTTTGCCACGGCAGAAAAGAAAGCCATCGCAAAACAGCTCGAGCAGGCACAGAAGCGCTTTGATGTCGGCCTGATTCCGGTCACCGACGTTAAGGAGTCACAGGCCAGTTACGACATTGCAGTCGCCCAGGAAATAGAAGCCGATAATAATCTGGCAGCCAGCCGTGAAGCACTGGCAATTATTCTCGGAGGACACTACGACAAACTGTCACCCATGCGTCGCGATGTGACGCTGCCTCGACCAGAGCCCAATAATGTCAGCCGCTGGACTGAAAATGCAAAACTCAACAACCTGATATACCAGGCCGCTTTATTTGAATTTCAGGCTGCGCAGAAACAGGTTTCTGCGGAAATGGCTGAGCATTTACCAACCCTCGACCTGACCGCAAGCCGAACCTATGACGACCCTGATGGGGCGGTTTTCGTGAGCGCAGAAAGCACGGATACCACACTAACACTGCAACTGAATATCCCGATCTATAGTGGCGGCGGAACCTCTGCTCGCCACAGACAGGCTGTGTCTCTTCAGGAGCAGGCGCGGGTCGAAAAAGACCGCGCCCTGCGTCTGGCTATCCAGCAAACCCGAGATGCATTCCTGGGAACCTCCTCTGCCATTGCACAGGTACGAGCCTTTAAGCAGGCACTCGAATCAACCCAGGTTGCCCATGAGGCCACACAGGCGGGTTTCGATGCCGGAACGCGTACCGCCATCGATGTGCTAGCGGCATTACGTGAAGTGTACCGTGCAGAACGTGATTATGCGCGGGCTCGTTACACTTACATCATCAATACGCTCAGTCTGAAACAGGCTGCTGGCACACTGAGCATCGAGGATGGTCATTCGATTAACCAGTTCCTGCAATAATGCCACTTAACTGGAAGGCATCGTGATCAAAGCTGTCAAACCCGGCGACTATCTGGCACCGAAATACTGGCCAACCTGGCTGGGCCTGGCTCTCCTCCGCCTGGTTGTCATGCTGCCCTTACCCGCCATCGTTTATATCGGCCGCATAACTGGAAAACTGCTCTACCTGTTAATGCCTGATCGTCGCCAGGTTGCTGACATCAATCTTAAGTTTGCATTCCCGGAGGCTAGTGAGACTGAAATTCTTCGTTTGCGCAAACAATGTTTCAGCAATATTGGCATTGCGCTGTTTGAACTGGGATTAAGCTGGTGGGAACACAAACGACTGCTAGCACTATGCGAAGTTGAGGACCTGGAAAACATCACTCATATACAGCAGCAGGGACGTGGTGTTATTTTGCTCACTGCACATTTCACCTGCCTGGAAATTGGTGGCCCGGTACTTAATCATTACGTACCTTTTCAGGTAATGTACAAGCCCGCACATAATCGGCTTTTTGATGCCTTTATGCGCTATCACCGTGGCCGCCTCTACAAGGCTATCGTCGATTACCATAAACCGATGGCAATGATTCGCGGCCTAAAGAAAGGCCATGCTGCCTGGTATGCCCCCGACCAGGACTTCCGCGGCAAGGACATGGTATATATTCCATTTTTCGGCGTACAGGCATCCGCATTGACTGCACCGGCACGCTTCGCAGAGATGACAAACGCAGGCGTCGTCCCCTATTACATTCAACGTAAAGATAACGGAAAAGGTTATCGACTGGTCGTTCTACCCGCACTGGATAATTTTCCAACGGGTGACACACTACAGGATGCGACACGCATTAACCAGGCGCTGGAACAAATCATCCTGAAAAATCCTGAACAATATCTGTGGACACACAAGCGTTATAAAAATCGCCCACCGGGTGAGGCACCTGTCTACTCGTCAAACGGAAAAGTCAAACCATGAGTTACCGGGTACTTAGCCTGCTACTCTGGCCCGTTTTTTTCCTCTATACATTACGTATCGCAATTCGAGACCACGACTACCGTTATTTTTGCCAGCGCCTCGGTCATGGCTACACGAATGAGCCAATTACAATCTGGGTACACTGCGCATCAGTGGGTGAGGTTAATACTTACCTGCCATTACACCAGGCACTAATTGAGCGTTATCCAGAGGCCAGCTTCCTGTTAACGACAAACACGACAACAGGTGCCGCTACCGTTCTGAATGCATTACCTGAACGCACCCAGCACGCCTACCTGCCTATTGAATCTCGCGCCGCGATTCACCGTTTCCTCAAGCATTACCAACCTGGACACCTGCTGGTTATGGAAACCGAACTCTGGCCACTGCTATATAGTGAGGTTTCTCAGCATGGTATTCCTATTCAACTGCTTAACGCGAGACTCTCGCACAAGACACTCGAGGCCGCAAACTGGATCAGAAACCAGTACCGGGATGCGCTCAATGTGGTGTCACAAATTCTGTGCAAATCCGAAAAAGAAAAGCAGCACTATTTACAGCTTGGCGCGACGTCCGAACAGGTGTCGGTTGCTGGTAATCTGAAATTTGCCGCACCACCCGCAGCAACTGGCTTAGCTGGTATTGATCTGGGTGTACCTTACTGCGTTGCAGCATCCACCCACCACGATGAAGAGATACAACTGGCCCGCATCTGGCAACAGATGAACACCCCATGCCTGTTGGTGATTGTGCCTCGACACCCCAATCGTAGCGTAGAAATTCAGCAGCAACTCAATAAACTGGGTGTACATTATCGGGTACGAAGTCAGCAGCAAACCATCCAGGCAGACACCCAGATTTACCTGGCTGACACACTGGGCGAACTCAATTCATTTTATATTAACGCGCAACTGGTTTTAATTGGGGGCTCACTGATAAAGCATGGCGGCCAGAATCTGCTGGAACCCGCGCGGCTGGGAAAAGCCATTATCTGTGGCCCACACATGTACAACTTTAGTGAAGAAACAGAACTCCTGCTGCAACACCAGGCATGCTTGCAAGTGGGAGATGCTAACAAAATGGCTGAAGCCATTCGACAACTGCTTGAGTCACCGGACGAAATCAGAAAACTTGGCGAAGCAGCACAGCATTGCCTACAAAAACAACACTCTGTCATCCCTACTTATCTTGAAAAACTCAAGCTCGATTAACGCCCCAATAGTGGGTGCATTTTGATTCAGCCTATTTGAGATAAGATAGCGGTTAATCCGCAAATAAACGCAGATAACCACTCATTGGAATCAGGAAAATAATATTCCTGTTTCAAACTTGCGAACTTATACTTTACTCTGCGCTCTGGTATGCATCCAGCAACAACAGCCAGTCTGCCTCAGTAAAGTGATACTGTTGATTTAAACCCTGCTGTTTATATAACGAGCGCTTAAGCCTCTCAAGGTTACCCTGTTTCCAGTCATTGCCATTGCGTATTGCTGACTTATCGAAATCAATGAGAAATATCTCGTCATTCGAGGTCAATAGAACATTATTGGCATTCAAGTCTGCATGATAGACCTGTGCATCATGGAAGCGCCGAATAACACGTCCCAGCTGCTGCCAGCTCGAAGTTGCCAGTTCGCTCTGAATCAGCCGCTGGTCCAGAGTTTCGACATTTTCAAGCCGCTCCAGTAGTATCTGTGCCCGGTACACTGGACTGAATGAGGTGGGCCAGCGACAGCAAGACGCCGCGAGCGGACGCGGCACCGGTAAGCCCTGAGAGTAAAGTGTTCTCAATAACTGCCATTCCTGAAATGCTCGGGATTTTTCCGCACGCAAGCCCAGATAACTCGTTCGATTGAACTGGGCCACCAGACCACCCCGCTGATAATGTCGTAAAACAGCACTGCGCCCATCCAGGCTGAGAAACCATGCTTTACCCCTGCCTCCGTGCTCAACAGGGCGGGCATCTGCATTTTGCAGAATCTCACCATCCAGCCAGTTCGCCGGGGGCTGTTGAGGTATTACTTCGGCGTCATAAATCAGCTCACAGCCTGCCTGTTTTACATGGCCCGTATTCACAGATTCTATGCTCAATTTAACTCCACACTTGATGATGATTTTCAAGCAGCTCTGAGTAACAGGCCACTAGCTAATTTGATGAGCAGCAGCATAACCGAATTAGGGAGATTTTGCGCATATCGAGGTCTATTTGGGGTGTTGCTGGAGCAACTTATGCACAGCAATGGGGCATACAGACCCGGTGGTATTTTAGCACTCATTAATACACATAAACTGTCAAGAAAAAATATTTGTTTTTATAACCCACTGTTTTATATAGAATTATTCCATTTGATTGATTTTTGTACAATTTAGTAACAACCCAGCCATAAGTCACTTTCAGCAGGATAACAGCTAGCTTTCCACAGAGTTATCCACAGCTTTTGTGGATAACCAGAATCACCTGGATCTGGCCTAATGAATCAGCCGCGCACGACCCAGCAAGGCCTTAACCGGGGCGTATTCATGCCGGTTAATCGGTGCAAATCCACCGGACTGCATCGCGTCTAGCATGTGTGCCCCATGCGGGTATTTATCCGCCTGTTCAAAATAGCGCCTGAAGCTTACACGGTCACCTAAAGGAATACGCTGATGTGCAATCAGGGCGACCCCGGGAATACCCTCAGACTCACTCAATACACGTAATTTCTGCTGATGCGTGCTGGCAAAATAGCCAGGAGCAAAGGGTGGCGATACACAGGCTGCGGTCACCCCGGATACCGCCGATGCCAGGCAGTCATTGACCGTTTCATAGGCTCTGAACGTAAAGTCTTTCCCAGGGAAAAGCTGTTGCTGGGTCAGGTGGATCATGGCCAGCTGTACAACCGGTGTAAAGGCGGGGGGAGTCGCTACCACTTTCCCTTCGATATCTTTGAGCTGCTTCAGGGCAGATCCGTCTGCGACCATCACCAGGGCACGAAATGGCTCCCGCATTTTTAATACTGGTAAATAGCGCTTTTGCTCTGTGGCCACTGGAAACCAGAAAGGCGGCACCATCACGAAATCAAAGTACTCGTTATTCAGTTTATGGATAAAATGCTTGTGAGATTTTTCGGTAGCAATAACAACGGGCTGTTCAAGCTGCTGACTCAGCTCTTTGGCAACAGGTTCAAATATTCGATGCAGTTCGCGATTGGAAAAATAAGGAAAAACACCAAAGGTATAGACTTTCTCGGGCTCAGCACCCATCAGGCTTCGGGGTGATAGAGAAAACAGTAGTACGAGCAATATGAGTAAGCCCTGAACGCTGTTGCTGACAATACGCTTAGCAATAACCTGTTTATACATCCTTGCCCCCCCTATACGCCCACTCTAACACTGGCGCAGAGTTAATCAAACAGCAGGGTACTTATTCGCTATCATAACCCAGATTAGGCGATAACCAGCGTTCAGCTTCAGTAAGGCTCATCCCTTTACGTTTTGCATAGTCCTCAACCTGGTCACGATTGATTTTCGCCACGGCATAATACTTTGACTCGGGATTGCTGAAGTACCAGCCGCTTACCGAAGCTGCTGGCAACATGGCAAAACTTTCCGTAATACTGATACCGGCATTGGTATCCGCATCGATCAGCTCCCACAACTTGGCCTTCTCGGTATGGTCCGGGCAGGCCGGGTAGCCGGGTGCCGGGCGAATACCCTGGTACTCTTCGGCGATCAGTGCGTCGTTATCCAGCGTCTCATCACTGGCATAGGCCCAGAACTCTTTACGTACTCGCTGGTGCATCTGCTCGGCAAAGGCCTCGGCCAGTCGATCCGCCAGTACTTTCAACATAATCGCCTGATAATCGTCGTGATCGTCCTCGAAACGCTTCACGTGCTCGTCGATGCCAATACCGGCGGTGACCGCGAAGGCACCGATGTGATCTTGCAGGCCGGTTTCTTTCGGCGCGATAAAATCACCCAGGCAGTAGTTTGGACGCCCCGGGGGTTGCTGGGTCTGCTGGCGCAGGAAGTTCAGCGTAGTTCGCACTTCGGATCGTGAATCGTCGGTATAAACTTCTACGTCGTCATCGTTCACCGAGTTCGCCGGGAACAGACCAACCACCGCGCGCGCCTTGAGCCATTGCTCATCGATAATTTTATCCAGCATGGCCTGTGCATCGTTAAACAGACGTGTGGCTTCCTCGCCTTTTTCTGAGTCACTTAGAATTTTTGGATAACGGCCTTTAAGCTCCCATGCAAAGAAGAACGGCGTCCAGTCGATATACTCGCGAATATCTGCCAGCGAGTAATCATCAAATACTTTTACACCGGTAAACCTGGGTGCCCCGATATCGCTTTTCGTCCAGTCGATCTTAGCCTTGTTATCCCGTGCCTGTTGCAGGCTGGCCCATTTTGTCTGCGCGCGACGACCCGCGTGATTAATACGCACCTGTTCGTAATCGTCACGCAGCCCCTTTACGAATTTTTCTTTTAGCTCGGTGGATATCAGATTCTGTGCCACACCTACCGCACGGGATGCGTCCTTAACCCAGACCGTTGGCCCACTGTAATTCTGCTCGATCTTCACCGCGGTGTGCGCCTTGGAAGTGGTTGCGCCACCGATCATTAACGGCATTTCCATGTTTAATCGCTGCATTTCCTTCGCCATGTGCACCATCTCATCCAGCGACGGTGTGATCAGTCCACTCAGGCCGATAATGTCGACATTTTCTTTCTGCGCCGTCTCCAGGATCTGGTTAGCGGGCACCATCACGCCGAGATCGATCACCTCGAAGTTATTACACTGCAGCACGACGCCAACGATATTTTTACCGATATCGTGTACGTCACCCTTCACCGTGGCCATCAGGATCTTACCGTTGGACTCGGTGGCACCATCTTTTTCTGCCTCGATATAGGGAATCAGGTAGGCCACCGCTTTCTTCATCACGCGGGCCGACTTCACCACCTGCGGCAGAAACATCTTGCCATCACCGAAAAGGTCACCCACCACATTCATGCCATCCATTAACGGGCCTTCGATCACCTGAATCGGGCGATCAAACTGCTGGCGCGCTTCCTCGGTATCTTCCTCGATAAAGCTGTCGATGCCTTTAATCAGCGCATGCTCGATACGTTTCGCCACCGGCTGCTCACGCCACTCCAGCGTGTCTTCTTTTTTACCACCGGCACCATCGCCGCGATATTTTTCGGCGATATCCAGTAAACGTTCTGTGGCATCATCGCGACGGTTAAGTACCACGTCTTCCACATGCTCGCGTAACTCTTCCGGCAGGTCGTCATACACCGCCAGCTGACCCGCATTAACGATACCCATGTCCATACCAACCTTAATCGCGTGATAGAGGAACACCGCGTGAATCGCTTCACGCACCGGGTTGTTACCGCGGAACGAGAACGACACGTTGGACACACCACCGGACACCATGGCGTGAGGCAGGGTTTTCTTGATCGCTTCCGTTGCCTGGATAAAGTCGAGTCCATAATTATTATGTTCCTCGATACCCGTAGCGACGGCAAAAATATTCGGGTCGAAGATAATATCTTCCGGCGGGAAACCAACCTGCTCGGTGAGAACCTTGTAGGCACGGGTACAGATCTCGATCTTGCGATCGCGGGTATCCGCCTGGCCGGTTTCATCGAAGGCCATCACAATCGCGGCTGCACCATAGCTGCGAATCAGTTTTGCCTGCTTGATG
>JBFHWF010000046.1:0-18985 GCA_041589175.1 Gammaproteobacteria bacterium | reverse complement strand
GACCACATACCGGTCAGGGCCTGCATCTGGTCACGGCCGGTGATCAGGGTGAATTTCTTGGGGTCGGTTGCACGAAGATGCGCCAGGCGCTCTTCCATCATATCGAAGGCTTCATCCCATGAGATCTCTTCGAACTCGGAATCACCACGCATGGCGCCTTCTTTACGCTTCAGCGGCTTGGTCAGGCGTGCAGGTGAGTACTGCTTCATAATGCCCGATGCGCCCTTCGCACAAATCACACCCTTGTTCAGCGGGTGCTCTGGATTACCCTGTATATAGCGTACTTCGTTATCGCGTAGTGTCACACGGATACCACAGCGACATGCACACATATAACAGGTCGTGTTTTTGACTTCGATTCGACCTTCGGGTTGTTTGGTCGCATCATGTATCACACTAGTTGTCATATTTGATCCTGCCTTTTAAAGTGACGGACGATTATATTGATCAAGGTCAAGAAAGCTAATCAGCTTTCTTAAGCGGTTCATAAAATTCTTATATGCTGGATTATTTTAATTGATGCTAACCCTAATCGTTATTATCAACGGGGGTTATGGATATAGCATAGAAACGTTACCTTTACCGGGGCTAAAACCCTTACAGAATCAGGGTTTGGGGGCATCTCAAGTGGATGGCTAGCAGCCTGCATAGCTAAGCTCTTGTTTTACAGTGTGATAATGCAATGCACTGAATTTACTCAGAAGTGTGCCAAAAAATCATAAAATGCACACAAGCCGACAAAAGGTGAATTTTACTGCGCCAGCTCAAAAACTGGCTTTATGACTGGTGTAGACTGCGAGGCAAAGCGAATAACCCGGTGAAGCCTGTGGTAGCGTATATGCGAGTTTTCTTATATTATTCAGACTATTCTACTCAGGTATTCTGTCTGGGATATAAGCAAAACCCGTCAGAACGCATATAATACTGGGCTCGTAACAAGGTATAACAAGGCGCATGACACAGACATCACTGATCGATCAGTACGGCCGCAGTATCGAATACGTTCGCGTATCGGTAACGGACCGTTGCGACCTGCGCTGTAACTATTGCATGCCCAAGCACTTCCGTGACTTCCACGAGCCGGAAGAGTGGCTGACCTTCGATGAGCTGGAGCGTGTTATCGGCACCTTTACGCGCATGGGGACTCGCCGTATCCGTTTAACCGGTGGTGAACCACTGGTACGCAAGAATGTGCCCGAGCTGGCAAAGCGCCTGTCGGTGTTGCCTGGCCTGGAAGACCTCTCCCTGAGCACCAACTGCACGCGCATGAGTAAGCATGCCGAAGAATTAAAAGCTGCGGGGGTTGATCGTATTAATGTCAGTCTCGATAGTTTGAATGCAAAAACGTTCAAAGCGCTTACCGGCGGCAAGCTGGAAAAAGTCATGGATGGCCTGATGGCAGCAAAGGCAGCTGGTCTTAGTCCCATCAAGGTTAATATGGTACTGATGAAGGGTGTGAATGATCACGAAGTGGAAAGCATGGTTGAATTCTGTGCCGAACACGGTTTTACCCTGCGCTTTATCGAAACCATGCCGGTGGGTGATATGGGGCGCAAGGCGACAGATCAGTATGTCAATCTGCAGGATATTAAAAAACGTCTGCAACAGTCGTTTGAACTGGTGCCCGGGGTAATGCCTGGTGGTGGTCCTGCTCGTTATATGAACGTAGTGGGTACTGATATCAATATTGGCTTTATCACGCCGCTGTCCCAGCATTTTTGTGAAACCTGTAACCGCGTTCGCCTGTCAGTGGATGGTACTATTTATACCTGCCTTGGTCAGGAGGATAACTTTGCACTGCGTCCGTTGCTGCGTGACGGTATCAGCGATGAAGAGCTGGAGCAGGCGATTCGTACGGCGATCAACCTGAAGCCGGAAAAACATGAGTTTAATGAGAATCCGGAAAAGGTTCTCAGGTTTATGTCCTATACCGGGGGCTAATTCGAAGCCTCAACCTGCCTGGGACCAAACCCGACGTCCCATGTCTCTGAATCCCTGTATGCATGTGCCACTCAAAAGATATTAAAAGCAGAGTCCGCAAATGGACGCAAATAAACGTAATGTTGTCTGATTTATTTCCGGGTTCACTAAAAGCTGCTCGGTACCTGGAGTCTGCGCTACTTAAGCTTAAGTAACTACCAGCGGAGTCGGAATTGTAAATGACTCCGATCCTGTTTAATTTAAAAGAGTGTCCGTAAATTTACGCAAGAGACGCGAATGATTAAGGTAATGTAATGAGCAAGAAAGAAAGAGATGATGAGTTCTGGGAACTCACGGATAAATTTATAAACCTGGCCAATGAACAGTGTGATAAATATCGTAATGGTCAGGTCAGTACTTCAATGCTGTTTTCAGCGGCACGTTTTAATGCTTTTATGTTTGCGTCTTCCAGTAAAAGCAAGGAAGAGTTTGTCAAAGAACGTGAAATGGCGATCGAGTATTTTACCAATCAGTACAGGAAGGTGCTGACAGAGAATATTAATGATTACGAAAAGAATTTCACAGACTATATCAAGAATGAGCAGAGTTAACTGAATCTGTTTATATTGGAGAAAGCCTGCGTTTGCAGGCTTTTTAGTGTGCGCTTAAGTTTTCGTATCAGTTAAATAATGACTTCAGTGTATCAAGCACGGTTTCAATCCAGCCTTTATCTGTAATAACTTCACGAATATCCGTGTTTAGATCAAGAAAGCCTTCGGGTAAGGGTGCTGTAAACGGTTCACTGTCTGCACTCTCGACACGGGCAAATTCACCCTTGTTTATGTTAACCAGTCCCTTGTCATTAGCCAGCTGAATACCACCTTCGACTACGGCGACAGAGGTGCCGACTAGTTGGCCGCAGTCAACTCCTTCGCAGAAACGAACCGTATAGTCGGTGCCGCGTATACCGATACTGGCCACCTTGGTGCGGGCCATAAAACGTGATTTATCGTTAAGGCCGATACTGCCGGTCACAATACGCGCAACACCACGTATCAGTGTTGTGATAATGTTGCCTTTAGATGATTCATTATCAGATACGCCATCTGTGGATTGCTGTTGGGGTATAAATTCATCTAGCAGAAACTCAGTTTGTGGCCCAAGCTCGAACAGGCTGCCGTCTTGCATGTGCATGGCAGACAGGGCACCAGCCGCAGTGACGATACGGTCGCCTGAATAAAGTTCGTTGCTATTCGTGGCATCAACTGTATCGGAGTTACGAATAATCTGCACATCACCCTGCTGTATATTCAGCGTGCCAACCACAACAGGTTTGGGCGGTTCAGGTTCGGGAAGAGGCTGGGGCTCAGGTTCTGGTTCTGGTTCTGGATAATAGTTAGGGATATCCAGCTGCATGCCAGGGTAGATCCGGTCCGGGTTGCTATTTTTAAATGCAGACGAGTTGAGCGCTACGATGCGATTGACTTCGAAATAAATATCACGATCACTGCCTTCAAAGCCATGTTCTACAAGTATTTTACGGAGGCTGTCGCCTTTTTTTACGGTATAGGTTTCGGCTGCGAGGGATGAGCTGATAAGCGCGAAGAGCATAAAGAAAATAGTGCGAAAAAATAAGAACATGAAGAAGCCTTGAACATGAAACAAGTCGATATAAGTATAATCTAAATATGCGATAAAACCGTTAAAGAGTGTAAAATCTTAGTTGAGTGGGTTTTCAGGTCAGGCAGAAGTATTTGACCGGTTTGTGTGAGTGAGAGTTATTTCGGACTGATTTAATTTCCGTCATATCAGGGAAGCGGCATAAAGAAGGCGACAGCAGCTGTCGCCCATTCTAACAAAACAGCAGATGAAGCTTGCTAACTTGGCATGCGGAAAATAAGGTGCAGCAATATTCTCCGTTCTAAACTATGTGCTTAAATGGTCCACAAAAGTGGTGATAGATCAGCCCTGCTTTCGTAATTGTAAGGCGGCTAACGTTGATAGTGATAAGCTTTGTTAAATTCGGCATTTGATGCATTTAAACAATGTCTAGTCATCCCAGATCGATCGCCCAACCGGGCTCATAACGCCAGAATAAATGGTATGCACGCTTCTGTGGCTCTTGCCTGGCTTTTTATAATGTAAATAACCCTTATTCATCAGCGTCCATATCGCTTCAGCCAGAGTTAAATTGACCTGTTTAAAAGATTTTCTGAATGATGGATCTGTATCATGCCGTAGAAATTCCCAGTCATGGATCAGGTACGCCGGGCCGTATTCCCATGGGGTTCGGCTGGTGATGAGCTGGGCTGCGACCGGGATGCTGCCGCCATCGGTTGTCATGGGGCCAGGCTGGATGATTTCTTTTTTACCGCTGGCTTTAGTGCGGATATAGCGAAATGGGTCGTTGGGATCTGGATGGTATTTGAAAAGTTCGGGGCCATTCCACTCCAGCCTGAAATGTCCGGCAAATTCGCCTAAGGGCAAGTCATTGACAAAAGTTTTCTGGCGTTTTTCCATGCGTTTCTTGCTGCTATTTCTTATGGGCATATCTGTTTCCTTTGCGATAGCGTTTTCGGATAGAACTAATTTATATAAAGCCTCTTTCTAAATATGGTCTGTAAATGGTCGCTGATTACCAGGGAATAATGGAGCCATCGATTTCAAAAAAGCTTCCGCTGGTTTCCAGGCTTAAGCTGTCGAGCGTTTTCATAAGCTGCTGCACACAGGTATGGGTATCAATCTCGGCGTTGGGGCCGCCCATATCGGTTTTAACCCAGCCCGGATGCAGGATGGCGATTTTTATACCCCGTGATTTCAGGTCAATCGCGGCACTGACAAAAGCAGCATTGAGTGCAGCCTTGGAAGAACGATACACATAACTGCCTCCTGATCCATTATCCGCCATACTGCCCATTTTGCTACTCATGGTGGCAATCGTCTTTAGTTCGCTGCTCGCTACATTGTTGACCAGTGCTTCGGTGAGTTTGAGCGGTGCAATGGTATTGACGTGAAATGTATGCAGCCATTTATCGATGTCCGTATTGCCGAAGCTGGCATTGTTCTGGCCATAAATACCGGCGTTGTTAAATAGAATATCAATGGCTTCTCCATTTAAGCTGTCGACGAGTAGGTTTATTTGCTCAGGTGAAGTGATATCGAGTTCGTGAATCTGGATATTATCGGTGTTATCGGCGAAGGTCTGTAGTTCAGTTGCCTGTTCTGGGTGACGACAGCATGCATGTACGCGCCAGCCCTGTTGTGCATATTGTCTGGCAAGTTCAAGGCCGATGCCGCGATTACTACCGGTAATGAGTATACTGTTCATGGTTGCGGTTCCTTATTATCTGTCGTGCTTAACCTGTCTGTGGTTCGGTTATTTATTGTATTTCAGGTCACGATGAAATAGCCCCCAGTTCCAGGTGGGAATAATCGCTTGACCGGAAAGTGCATAGGTCGTTGTTTTTCGAGCAGGTAGATCAAGAATCATGCAGCTATGGTTGTAACAGGTGCTGCCGGGGTTAATGACCAGTGTGTTTCCTATTGGCTGTGCAAAAACCTGATGAGTGTGACCGACAATAAGAATATCATACTTGTAAGGTGCGAGAGCAGCCTCCCAGTAATGCAGGCGATCGGCAATAGGCTTGCCCTGCGGGTCGAGTATTTTGATACCGCCATGTTGTTCCAGAGGAGGTTCGGCATGAATGACAGTGATGTGGCAGTCTTCGATATCAAGTTCGAGTGTTAGTGGTAGCTGTTTAAAGTAATCAGTGATAGTTGAGCTCTGATCGCCAATTTCATCGAGTGTATCGTGATTACCTGCGATAACCCTGCAGTTGTGTGATTGTAAAAGCTCTACGGTACTTTCAATCTCATCTTCACCGTATCCGGCGATGTCACCCGCACAGATAATGGTATCGACCTGTTGTTCGGAAAAAATCTGCAGAGCCTCGGCTAGCGGTGCTAATGTCGCATGGGTGTCGCTAATGAGTCCTATCCTGCTGCTCATGGTGTTTCTTTCCTGTGGTTGTGTGAATTAACGATGTACACAGAAAAACTATTTGTACAGGGTTTCTAGCGCTTCTGTTTCTGTGCTCTCTGTTGTCTGGTATTGTTGGGAAAAAGTCTGGCACTGCTCAGTGAGTTTGTCGCATTTCCAGTCGACCTGTGGGTTGCTATACAAGCAGCTATTCAGATAACGGATGCTTTCTGCAAGTTGTGTGTTGATGCCAGTTGCATCGACCTGGCTGGCTAGTTCGCCGAGTGAAAATACCTGCTTATCGCTAAATACAGCGTTCGCCCAGTAGAGCAGGGCGAGTTTACATCCCTGGGCATCATGATTATCACAGGCTAACTTAAGCTGCTGGTAGCTGCTTTTTAAATCGGCTGGTCGATACTGTTTTTCTTGCGTTGAATCTGCCTGGGCAGCTTTGCGTGCTTTCCATAACAGGTACAGTGTGTAGAGCCATGCAAGTAGAAGCAGTAATGCAATGATCTTCCAGGTTAATGTGCTTTTTGAAGATGCTTCATAAACGGAATGGTTCTCTGAAATATAATCATGAGTGTTGCTATCCTCTGATGGCGATGCGGGTGCCGGTGTGCTTTCATTTGTTATCGATTGCAGGTTCGCAGTGGGCTTTGTGGTAACTGAAGTGGCTGCAGTTTTGTCGGCGACAACATGTATGGTGCGCTCGGCTATACGTGCTATTTCCATTTTGTCTGTTTTTCTATTCCACCAGGGGATGCTGATTTCCGGCAGGTTGTAATCACCTGGCCTCGATGGGATCAGGGCAACTTTGACTTGAGAAATCCCGGTAATGCCTGTGTCAGTAATATTATTATTGGTGAGTGGCTGATCGGGGTATTGCTTAATACCTGCTATCTCGCTTAACGGGATGTCGGGCAATTGTGACATGCTCTGGCCATCTGCCAGCAGCGAAATCGTGCGGGTCAATGGTTCACCGACTTTAAACTCGGTTGCATCTGGAAATTCTTCTACCAGCTGGACCTCGTTAGCAACTAGCCAGTGCTCGCCTCTGAACTCACCCGGAATGCTTTTAACTTCAATTTTTCCTGGCTGTGATGCCCTGCGAACGGTTTTCGTGTTACTGCGAAAAGGATCGTATGGGGAGCGTGAACTGTTTAATGCCAGTCGTGCGCTGGCGATGCTGGGTTCAATAACCAGTGTGCCGCTGCTCTGTGGGAACAGGGCATAATGTTGCTCCAGTATCAGGTAGGGTGAGTTGCCCCGTTGCGTCTGATACTGTTTGATATCACCCAGTGACTCGATCACGACATCGACACCGCTGGTTTTCAGTTTTGAAAATTCATAAGCAGTAATGTTTTTTGAACTCAATAGACGCTGTGTGACGATGATCTGTGCCTGAGGATACGTGGAGTCATGGCTAATGGTGAGCTCTGAAATAAAGTCATCCAGTGCGCCAGTTGATGAAGCCTTTACAGGTTGAATTGTAATCTTGTATTCAGGGCTCTGGTCACTGCCGAAGCTGATAGAGGGTATAGTGAATGTGCCCTCACGTAATGCCATCAGGTTAACGCTCCAGCGCTGGTTGCGCATGTACTGGCCATTGATGATGCTGATATTGCTACTGGTGCTTTTGTTGATGACCTGGAAGTCTTTTTCCAGGGGAGAGAAGTCCGGCTCGTCATCTACCGCTTCGTTCGATTCGAAGATAAGCGTAAAGCTTTCATTAACCTCAATCTGGCTTCTATCGATGCGTACCTGTATATCAGCTGCCCACAGTGTGACTGGCATCAGTAAATAGATGCTGATAAGTAACAGTTTCAGAAATCGTTTCATAGGTTTAGTGTACACCCTGTTATACCGTGTTGTTCAGTGTTACCAGGCTTCGTCTTCTGATGGCGGTGGATTGCGCCCGTACTGGTAATGAAATTTACGTCGTAATAGTCCGCCCGGATCGTCCGGAATTTTCTTTAGCCACTGTTGTGTCTGCTGCTGATCCAGGTCGGGCGTTTCATCACTCTGCGAAAGTTGGGACTGTTGATTGTCCTGCTGCTGTGTTTCTTGCTGCTGGCCCTTTTGCTCAGCGGCAGGACTGCTCTGCTCGGCCTGGCTCAAATCATCTTCAGTAGCGTCACTCTGTTGCTGCTGAGTGCTCTGCTGCGGTTCCGGTTGTTGACTAGATTGGCTGTTCTGTGCCTGATTGCCTGGCTGTGACTGACTGTTATTGTCCTCGGTATTCTGTTGCGAGTTATTTCCGCTGGATGAATCCTGTTGTGAGTCGTTATTCTGTTCGTCACGGGATGAATCCTGCTGCTGATCGCTGGACTGTTGCTGTTGTGATTGTTGTAGTGCCTGTTCAACCAGTTGTCGGTTATGCCGGGCATCTTCATGCTGAGGATCTTTCTGCAGTGCCGCGTCGTAGGCCTGTAGTGCCTGTTCCAGTTTGCCGGCACGAGCAAGGGCATTGCCACGATTGTAATCGGTGTTGCCGTTGTTTAATTGCTGATAAAGTTCTGCGGCTTTGTCGTAATTACCGGCACGGTATTCTGCGGCGGCTTTCCATTGTGGATCCTCGAATAACTCGGCTGCCTGACTGGCGTTGCCATTCTTTAATTCCGTCTGTGCGCGTTGATCATTGTTTTTCCACAGGCTGTTCCAGTCGAGTGCCTGTGCAGGCTGTGGTAATGGTATGACGGTGATGAGAAACAGGAATATCAGACCTTTTCTAAAAGCATAAGCGGCGAAAGGTAGTATCAATAACAATAGCCATGGCCCTTCTTCATGCCAGCCGTCAGTAACGCGTTCAGCGCCTGTGGTTTCGTTATTGCTGTCAGCTTTTTTTATGTCGATGGTGCTCAATAGTCGTCTGATATCGCGGTCATCTACACTGAGCGGGCTAAACAGTCCGCCGCCGGTGAGCGCAGCACGTTGTAGTTGCTGTATATCGACACGGGGAATAACGATAGCGCCGCTTTTATCTTTAACAAAACCGCCGCCACCTGCTGCAATGGGGGCGCCATCCTCTGTGCCGATAGCAAGAATTGAAGTTGTGTAGTTGCGCTCTCTGAGTTGCTGTAATACGCCATAGGCCTGCTCATTAACGCCATCGGTGATAACAATTAGCTGCCCCCTGTTATGGCCGGCGTTGCTAAATAACTCCTGTGCTTTTAGTAGAGCGCGATCCAGTCGACTTCCCTGTGCGGGCATGATTGCCGTTTCCAGTGCCGGTAGCTGAGCGGTGATGGTTTCTGAGTCCTCGGTGAGTGGGCTGACCACGTAGGCATCGGCGGCATAGGCAATTAACGCGGTCTGACCTTCTCTTCGCAATTTAAGAATGTCTTCAACTTTAAAACGTGCGCGCTGCAGGCGACTCGGCTTGATGTCTGTTGCGTCCATGGAGCGTGACAGGTCGAGCAGAATAATCAGTGCTGATTTGGTTTTAAAAACAGGTTGAGGACGTTTTTCATAGGCAGGGCCAGCCAGTGCAATGATTGCAAGTAAACCGAGTATAAACAGCAGGGCTGAATGCGATCGTGCCTGTGTTGCTGTTTTACCGTGTAGCAGGTGGGGAAGCAATTCAGGGTCGACAACCGATGACCAGCTTCGACTGTAGTTTTGCGATTTTTTTCGTAGCCAGATTAATAGTACTAGCGGAATAATCGCCAGCAGCCAGTAAGGGCGAAGCAGATGCAAGTGCTGTAACCAGTCGAGATTATCCATTCGGCTTCCTCTCCGGGTGACGCGTTAACCCACTCACTTTGCCACGTAAATAAAGAAATGCCTGTGAGCTGACCGGGCCCAGCATAATGAGTATGGTGAGCAGCAGGGCAGCGGTCAGCGGTAAAGTATATAGCGCTTTGACCGGGCGAAAGCTCTGGCTTTCCTGCTCAACGGGCTCCAGCTCGTCGATCAGGGAATATATTTTTTCCAGTTCCTGCGTATTACGTGCGCGGTAGTATTTGCCCCCGGTTATTGCGGCAACCTGTTGCAGGGTTTTTTCGTCGATCTCGGTATTCTTTACCTGGCGTCGAAAAAACAGGCCACCGACTTCGCGGGTTTCAGCACCCACACCAATGGTATAGATTTTTAACTGTTGCTGTGCGGCCAGTTCGGCTGCCTTTAGTGGTGTGACTTCTCCTGCCGTGTTGGCGCCATCGGTGAGCAGTATTAATACCCGGCTGCTGGCTTCTTTATCAGCGAGCCGTTTGATTGCAAGGCCGATAGCATCACCAATGGCGGTGGCCTTGCCTGCAATGCCGATCAGGGCTTCCTGTAACATGATGTTAACGGTGTGCGTGTCGAAGGTGAGTGGTGTTTGCAGGTAAGCCTGTTCACCAAACAGAATTAATCCGATACGGTCGCCTTCGCGACGCTGGATAAATTCGCCGGCAACTTTCTTTACGACCTGTAATCGATTGAGTACCTGGCCGTTAACTTCAAAGTCTTCCGCGCCCATGCTTCCAGAAAGATCGACGGCGAGCATCAGGTCGCGGCCACTCACGGGGATGTCAATACGCTCGCCCAGCCATTGCGGACGTGCACAGGCAATGATCAGGCAGCACCAGGCAACAGTGGTAAGTGTTGCAAGTAGTGGGCTGCTTTTCGTTCTCAGTCCACTGTCACTCGCCGGGCGAAAATCCTCGATGAAGGGAACGTGTAATGGCGCATCCGACTGACGTGGGCGAGCGGGTAATATCCAGCGCACGAGTAGCGGCAGGGGTAACAGGGCGAAAGCCCAGGGCCAGGCGAAGCTGATACTATCCCAGCTCATGAATTAGCCTCTGTGGAACGTCTGTTTTCTACGGGGGATGCAGGCAACTGTTTGATCCATTGTTCACATTGATGGATAAGGGCATGGCTTTCAAATACGGGAGCTGGTTGATGCACGCCCTGTGAAAGTAATTCGCGATGACTTTCGCTGAAGCACTCGATGCTGGAAAGCTGGTCGAGGTGTTTGATCCAGTTGTCACCCGTCAGGCTGGCAACCTTTTCCCTGGCGTCATAACTCAATGCGACCCGGCGTAGCAGGGATGAAACTTCGCGCAGACATTCTGCGGGGTCTGTTTGTTCGCAGCGTAGACGTGTTTGTTTGAGTTGTAACAGGGCCGTTTTTTTAAGGTTACTCCGATACTTTCGGTAATGCGTCCAGTAACGAATTAAATAAATGGCGAGTGGCAGCAGTAGCGCGAGTGCTAGTAGTAGCCACCAGCCAGGTGCAAGCGGCCACATGCTGACCGAATCGGGGAGGTGAATATCGCGTAAAGGTAATTCGTTCATCATAGTATTACCTCGTTTTACTTGCCCTTGCAGGCGCAGATCCCAGCCCCTGTTGTAGAACCCGAAGCGGATCGTCCTGCGTTGACAGGTGTAGCCAGTGTGCCCCTAGCTTACGACACTGGTTGCGTAACGCATCCTGATGTTGCAGGTAACGCTGCTGGTAGGCCTGTCGTTGTGCGGTATTATAGGTGTTCAGATCGAGCGACTGTTCGCCATTGCTCACGCGGTAAATGCCCGCAGGAGGAAGCGTCTGTTCCAGAGGATCATCGATGCCGATCATTATCAGGTCACTATGTCGGCTCATTAGTGAAATACGCGACCAGGCGAGGGCGTCGATATCGCGGAAATCACTGAGTAGAAAAATCAGAGAACCCGGTTTGCTAACTCGTTGCAGGCGTGCCAGTGATTCGGTAGCGCTCTGTGCCAGGGCATGGCTTTGAGTGTTATCCCAGGCGGAGTGCTGGGCCAGTTGCCGAATAAAATGCAGGCTGGCGGATTTGCCACGACTCGGCCGCAGTTCGACATGCTGGTCGGCGGAGAAAATTAATCCCCCCAGTCGATCGCCGTGATGCGCGGCACTCCATGCAATGAGTGACGCGGCCTTTGCTGCGGCAACGGCCTTGTAATGCTGGCGGGTCGCGAAGAACATCGGACTGCGATAATCCACCCATAAAAGAACGGGGCGCTCGCGTTCCTCGCGGAATACCTTGCTGTGGGCCCGGCCGGTGCGAGCGGTTACCTTCCAGTCCATGCTGCGAATGTCGTCCCCGGGCTGGTAGGGGCGGGATTCGTCGAATTCCATGCCCCGGCCCTTGAAGGCCGACAGGTACTGGCCGTTAAACTGGGCGCGAATTTTTACCGAGTGCAGGGGGAGCTGGCGGGCATCACGGTTAAGTCCAATCAGGGTGGACTGGCGAACCCTTGCGATATCGTCAGCGTCGTTGGCAGTCAGTCGGTGCATCAGGGTACGGCAATTCGTGCAATCAGTTCGTTAATAAAATGATCTTTGCTAATGCCCTCGGCCTCGGCTTCGAAACTGAGAATAATGCGGTGCCTGAGTACATCATGGGCCATGGCCTGGATATCTTCTGGGCCGACATAATCACGGCCAGCCAGCCAGGCATGAGCCCGTGCGCAACGGTCAAGTGCCATGGAGGCGCGGGGTGAGGCTCCGTACTCCAGCCATTGTGCCAGACGCTCGTCATAATTGCCCGGCCTGCGCGTGGCCAGCACCAACTGCAATAAATATTCTTCGAGGGCATCCGACATATAGATATCGAGTACTTCGTTGCGCGCGTCGAACAGCACTTGCTGGCTGATCACGCTATCAGGTGGTGTGGGCTCGGCCAGGTTCTGGCGTGCCTCATCCCGGGTCAGGCGCAGGATATCGCGTTCGGTTTGCGCATCCGGGTAATCGACAAACACATGCATCAGGAAGCGATCCAGCTGAGCCTCGGGCAGCGGGTAGGTGCCTTCCTGCTCCAGCGGGTTCTGTGTCGCCATGACCAGGAACAGTTCCGGTAGCGGGTAGGTGACCGAACCGACCGTAATCTGCCTTTCGGCCATGGCTTCCAGCAAGGCCGACTGCACCTTGGCCGGTGCGCGGTTAATTTCATCGGCCAGGATCAGGTTATGGAATAAGGGGCCTTTCTGGAACTGGAAGGAGCCATCCTGCGGGCGGTAGATCTCGGTGCCGGTGAGGTCGGCGGGGAGCAGGTCCGGGGTGAACTGCACACGGTGGAAGTCCCCTTCGATGGCCTCGCTCATTACCTTGATGGCGCGGGTCTTGGCAAGCCCGGGTGCGCCCTCTACCAGCAGGTGACCATTGGCGAGCAGGGCTATAATTAATCTATCGACCAGTGCTGTCTGACCGAGTATGTGCTGGCCGATATATGTTTTCAGTTGCGTAATTGCCGTATAGTGCGACAAGGTATTCCCCCTATTGCCTGTATGGTGTCCACGAAGTGGAACAGTTTATCATTTGCAAGACAGGAATAAAGACCATGCAAGTGATTGAAAGTTTTATGGAGATTAATGATTCGTGCAAACCCTGAGCCGCCTGATTTTACGCTTGATTGGCTGGCGTGTGGATATGCGCTTACCGGAGCAGTCCCGTTACGTGATTATCGGTTATCCCCATACCAGTAACTGGGATTTTGTACTTGGTATGCTGGCCCGATGGTCGATGAATCTGCCATTAAACTGGGTTGCCAAGCACAGCATATTCTGGGGACCATTTGGCTACCTGCTTGTTCGTATGGGGGGTGTGCCACTGGATCGAGCCCATTCTCATGGCTTTCTGGATCATATGGTCGAGCTGTTCGAGCAGCGGGAGCAGTTTATTATCGGTATTATGCCTGAGGGAACGCGTTCCAGAGTGTCCCGCTGGAAGACAGGGTTTTACTATATCGCGCATCGTGCTCAGGTGCCGATCGCACTGGGTTACCTGGATTATCCTAACAAGGTGATTGGCGTCGGGAAAGTGATCGAGACCAGTGGCGATATTCAGGCGGATATGCAGATTATTCGTGAATTCTATGCCGATAAAATCGGTTGCCGACCCGAGTTAATGGGGGATATCGCCATACCCGATGAGTCGTGTGGGTCAAAACCATAATTTTATTCCTGGCACCGATGGGTGTTGCTATCTTGGCTATACTCATTAGCTATTGTTATTCTTTTCATTTTGTCGTTTGACGCTTGCCGGAGAAAGCATGTCGAATAACACGGAATTTTATCAGACGTTGTTTGAAGGGTTAAAAGCGCTGGCCGAAACGTCCTTCCCCAAGGAGTGTGCCAGTTGTGGTCGCGTATTTGAATCGGCTGACCAGTTTCTGCAGGAAACCGAAGATCTCAGGCCCGATGTGTATGGGCTAAAGGAAGCAACGGAAGAAGACGGCAGTAAAATCGTAGAAGTATTTCGCAACTGCCCCTGTGGCTCAACCCTGATGGAGTTTTTTGGGGACCGTCGAGACTTTAGTGAGGCTGGTCTTAAGCGACGTGAGCGGTTTGAGCAGTTGCTCGTGTTTCTAGAGGCTAATGGCCTCGAAAAAGAGCTCGCACGTGATGAGCTAAAGAAAGTTATGCGTGGAGAAAAAAGCGAGGTATTGTCCAGTATCGGCCCACCTCCAGTCTGAAGCTCGCCTTAATTCATTTCAAACCAGTAAGTAATTGATCAAAGTCATCGCCAGCCTGGCAGTGACATGAGAATTTATAGCTTCGAAATTGTTGAAGATGGATGCTCATGCCACTGTCAGATTACGTTAATACGTTTGGGCAGCATATGCTGCGCCAGTACGGTGAACGTGTTCACAAGATCGCCATAGATGCAGGATTTAGCTGTCCCAATCGTGACGGCAGTAAAGGCGTGGGTGGTTGTACCTTCTGTAACAATCAGTCATTCAGCCCTAAACAACAACCGGGTATCGATTCCCAGATTAATGCGGGACGTTGCGTAATTCGCAAGCGCACTCGTGCGCGTAAGTATCTCGCGTATTTTCAGGCCTATACCAGTACCTATGGTGAAGTTGAGCATTTAAGACGTCAATATTTACAGGCATTACAGCATGAAGATGTGATTGGTCTGTGTATAGGGACACGCCCCGACTGTGTGCCTGATGCGGTGCTCGATCTGTTATGTGAAATACGGGGCAGGGGTTTTCATGTTCTGATTGAACTTGGTTTGCAGTCAGCGCATGACGACACACTAAGAAGTGTAAATCGGGGTCACAGCTTCATCGATTATCAACAGGCGGCTGAGCGAATACATCAGCGTGGTATTCCTTTATGTACACATCTTATACTCGGCTTGCCGGGTGAGGACTTTGAGCAGATGTACGCCAGTTTGATGAGTGTGATTGCGCATGGCGTATCGGGGCTGAAGTTGCATCCATTGCATGTTGTAAAGGGAACGCAGCTGGCTCGTCAGTGGAAACATAATGAGTACCAGCCGTTGTCGCTCCAGGAATATATCGAGTATGCAAGCTCGATGATTGAAGCCACGCCGGCTGATGTTCAATATCATCGTGTAACAGGTACAGCGCGTTCAGAACTTTTGCTGGCACCTGCCTGGTGCGCAAAAAAGTGGCAGGTAATCAATGGTATCGAGCAGGAATTAAAAAATAGAAGTAGTTTTCAGGGGCGATTTTATATTGCACCAGATTTTCATTCACAGGTGGTTAATTGATGCAACTGGTCTGTCCGGCAGGTAACCTGCCATCACTGAAAGCAGCCGTCGATGAAGGCGCATCGGCTGTATATATTGGCTTTAAAGATGACACCAATGCCAGGCATTTTGCGGGGCTTAATTTTGATGACAAGAAAATCCAGCAGGGTATTGCCTATGCAAGGGAAAGAAATGTTGAAGTGTATCTTGCATTAAATACCTATCCGCAGACGGCAAGCTGGGATCGCTGGAAAACAGCGGTGGATCATGCGGGCGAGCTAGGCGTCGATGCAATGATTATAGCGGATATCGGGGTGATGGAATATGCGCGTCAGCGCTGGCCTGACATGAATCTGCATCTCTCAGTGCAGGGGTCGGCAACGAGTTATAAAGCGATAGAGCTGTATCAAAAACATTTTGGCATTCGTCGAGTTGTGCTCCCCAGAGTACTATCGTTACAGCAGGTAAAGCAGGTAGCAGAACATACCGATGTGGGTATAGAAGTATTTGGTTTTGGTAGTTTGTGTATTATGGTGGAAGGTCGTTGCCTGTTGTCATCCTATGTTACCGGTGAATCACCAAATACCTATGGTGCGTGTTCACCTGCGCATGCAGTGCAGTGGGTGGAACACCCAGGCGGGGACATGGAAACCCGCCTTAATGGATTGCTGGTTGATCGATATGAGCCGTTCGAAAATGTCGGTTACCCAACGATATGTAAGGGTCGATTCAATGTGGCCGGAAACACATATCATGCGCTGGAGGAGCCGACCAGTCTGAATACGCTAGAGTTGCTGCCGCAGTTAATGTCAGCGGGTGTTGAGGCTATCAAGATAGAAGGCAGACAACGTAGCCCAGCCTATGTGTCACAGGTGACACGTATATGGCGTGCAGCAATCAGTAGCTGTATGAATAATACGGAGGACTTTTTCGTCCGTGGGGACTGGTTGTATGAGCTGGAAAAAGTTTCCGAAGGTACGCAAACAACATTGGGCGCTTATCACCGTCCGTGGCAATAAACGTTGTGACATCATTAAGGTTTTTCAATGAAGATATCAGTTGCACCCATTTCCTATTTCTGGCCTAGAGATCAGGTGTTTTCGTTTTATGAAGAGATCGAAGCATCTGCTGCAGATATTGTGTATCTTGGCGAAACCATCTGTGCGAAACGACGTCAGTTAAAAACATCAGACTGGATAGATCTGGCAAAACGTCTGAGTGATGCTGGAAAGCAGGTGGTGCTGTCAACACTTGCATTGAATGTATCTGAGTCAGATCTCAAACGACTCGATAAAATATGTAACAACTCGGACTTTCTTGTGGAAGCCAATGATATGAGTGCGATTGCGCTGCTCGAAGGGCGTGCATTCGTGAGTGGTCATAGTGTAAATGTTTATAATGCTAATACCCTTTCCTGGCTGGCGGCGCGTGGTCTGTGTCGATGGGTGTTGCCAGTAGAGCTGGGTGAACAGGCATTGTCCGACATTCTGGCACAGGGCCCTCAGCACATCGAAAGCGAAGTTCTCGTTTTTGGGCGTCTGCCTCTGGCGTACTCGGCAAGGTGCTATACCGCTCGGGCGCATAATCTACAGAAAGATCAGTGTGGTTTCCGGTGTCTGGATTATCCTCAGGGTATGTTACTCGATACCCAGGAGTCACAGTCATTTCTCGTATTAAATGGAATACAGACGCAGTCTGCAGCGACCTGTAATTTATTGTCGAAGCTAAACGTTATGGAACGCATGGGTGTTGATGTTGCACGCGTGGAGCCACAGCCGGAAGGTACAGGAGAAGTGTTGCAAATAGCCAGGAATATGCTGAATGGTGATTTATCAGAGGCTGAAATGGAGTCATTGATCACAGCCTATGCTTCAGAGGGCATGTGTGATGGTTACTGGCGTGGAGATGCTGGTTATCTTCATCAGGCTACTGGTAGATAAGTCGTTAATGGGATTGCGGGTGAATGGTTTCTGCCACGCGTAGTGCGCCGATGCTTAACTGTTGAAGGCGTTTTCTGATTCCCGTGATTTCAAGGCCGTCGAGAAAATTTTTCATATAAAGTCCAAGCTCAGTGTCTCCGGTGAGTTTTAGGCGACGATTAAAAAAGAGCGTATCCGGGTCCTCTGAACGGCTAAGCATGAGCAGAAAATCATAACTGTTTCCGCGCATTATAAGGTCAGGTGGCTGCTGTCCTGGTGCTGCGCTAATACTGTTATTGTCGCAGGTAAACTCGAAAGATATATTCGCATCGTCAATTGTAATTTGAACTGTTTTCTGATTCAGAAACGCCAGTTCTTCATCTATCAGTTCCCTTCTGAAAATACGATTTAGACTTTCGATAATAACTCTGTTTCTGATTTGTGCAGGTACGAAGCTGATGGGTATCTGGATCAGACGTGGCAGACGAGGTGAGGAGACTGAATTTTGTATGTGCCGATTCATGCGCTAGTTATGCCACAGTCGGACAGGCTCTGGCATTAACCTGGATCAAGGGAATGCGGACTGTTCCGAATATGGACCTGTCGGTGTACACTCTGGGCTGTCAAATATTCAGTTGAGTAAGCCCTATGAATACTCTGGTGCTTGGTGGCGCCCGCTCAGGTAAAAGTCGTTACGCAGAACAGCTGGCGCTGCAGAGCGCTAAGAAGGTGGTGTATATTGCCACCGCGACAGCAGGTGACGCTGAAATGCAGGTTCGTATTAATCAGCATCAGCAGCAAAGGCCAGAAGACTGGCAGCTCATAGAAGAGCCTCTAAAGCTGGTGCAGGCCATTGAGGGTTGTGGTGAACAATGCTGTGTACTGGTCGATTGCCTGACGCTGTGGCTAAGTAACCTGCTGGCGGAAAGTGATAGTTTTGCTGCTGAACAGATCGACGAGCTTATCAGTTGTGTAGAGCGCCGAGAGGGTGAAGTTATATTTGTCAGTAATGAAGTTGGTATGGGGATAGTACCCATGGGAGAACTATCTCGCCGTTTTGTTGATGAGTCCGGGAGGCTACATCAGCGGCTGGCTGCTGTGTGTGAGCGTGTGGTTCTAACAGTGGCTGGCATTCCCCAGGTGATTAAAGGTAAGTAAATGCAAACTGATGTGTGGCTGAATGAATCAGCAAGAGTAATCGACGAAAATAATAAACAGGCAGCGCAGCAGCGCCAGGATAGCCTCACCAAGCCGCCAGGTTCGCTGGGCATACTGGAACAGCTGGCAATACGTCTTGCTGCGTTACAGTCACAGGCTTTTCCGACAGTAGATGATGTGCGCATTGTTGTATTTGCAGCAGATCATGGGATTGCAAATGAAAATGTATCAGCATTTCCACAGGCGGTGACCGCAGAAATGGTCCGTAATTTTTCAAGAGGAGGTGCGGCTATCTGCGTGCTTGCGAGGCAGATTGGTGCGCAGCTGGAAGTTGTGAATGTCGGAACGGTGATGGAAATTGAAGCGTTGCCGGGAGTGTATGATCAGCGAGTTGCCGCAGGAACGCATAGCTTTCTCACACAGCCTGCGATGGATTCGGCTCAATTGAACGCCGCCCTGAAAGCAGGTTACGATGCTGTAGAGCGTGCGGCGTTATCGGCTTGTCAGGTTTTTATCGCCGGTGATATGGGCATCGCCAACACTTCCTCGGCAACGGCACTG
>JBFHWF010000045.1:0-19452 GCA_041589175.1 Gammaproteobacteria bacterium | reverse complement strand
TTCTGCATCAAACTTGAGTTGTGCAGAACTGATATTTCTAAAATGCTGAATATGAAGGCTTTTGAGGCCCATATCTGATAATAACAGGTTCTGAGATGCTACAGGCGCATCGGCATAATGACGTATTTAGCATCTGGTTCATCCGGGAAAGTCAGCAGGCAGCTACTATTAGCATCCTTAATGAACCCCTGCACAGTTTCCTGAGATGATGTATTGAGCACATCAATCATATAATTCACATTGATACCCATCTCGATGGGTTGACCTTCGTAATGAATTTCAAGCTCGACATCTGCCTCTTCCTGGTCTGGATTCTGAGCCTGTAAACGCAGTAAATTATTATCCATAATAATGCGAATACCACGGTATTTTTCATTGGAAAGAATAGATGCTCTGACCAGTGCCTGTTTTAGGTCATCACGATTCACAACCAGGTTGTTACCAGAAGCCTCAGGCATAACCCGTTTGTAATCTGGAAAGCGTCCATCGATGAGCTTTGAGGTGAAACGCTGATCACCAAGATTACACTGGATGTGATTGTTACCCAGTATCACATGAACCATATCATCGGTATCTGATAACAGGCGATGTAACTCCATCACACCTTTGCGTGGAATAATCACCTGCTTGTTATCAACCAGCTCAGTGTCTATAGGCTTTTCGCAATACGACAGGCGATGTCCGTCAGTAGCGACGGTACGAAGAATACCCGAACCAACTTCCAGCATCAGGCCATTTAAGTAATAACGAACATCCTGTTGTGCCATGGCGAAAGCAGTTTTATCGATCAGCTGCTTGAGAGTTGCCTGGCTAACATCAAACTCATAAACACTACTAATATCTTCCAACGCTGGAAAATCACTGGCAGGCAGGGTGCTCAAGCTGAAGCGACTACGGCCAGACTTGATAAGCGCTTTATCACCATTAACATCAATGGTGATATCAGCCTCCCCTGGAAGGGCTTTACAAATATCCAGTAACTTACGAGCAGGCAGTGTTATTTCACCCGCATCATCCATCATTTGATTAACTGTGGCGACAAGCTCTATTTCAAGATCAGTTGCCGTCAGAGTGAAATGATTATCGAAGGATTTAACCAGGACATTTGATAATGCTGGTAGTGTCTGCCGTTTCTCAACTGCACCGATAACCTGTTGAAGGGGAGTCAGTAAGTCATCCCGCTGGATTTTCAATTTCATGCTGTATCCTAATAATTATATATATGTATATATATTTAATAGTAGTTATTAAGCCCGCACCTATCTGTGGATAAGTGTAAATTTTAGTTTATATATCAATAACTTAACTAGTGATATAAGGGCCTTAAAAGGCCTGTGTAAACACCCGGTAAACTGTAGACAGTATGTGGATAACTTTAGACCCCTGAGTTATCCAGTGCTGTATACCTGACTTATCCACAGCTTATGCGAACCTGCTAATTACTCAGTATGCGTAGCAGGTTGGTGTAATCTTCATCAATTTTGCTATCAGATTCTCGTAGCTCGGCTACCTTACGGCAACCGTGTAGTACCGTAGTATGATCGCGCCCCCCAAAGGCATTGCCGATTTCTGGCAGACTATGATTGGTCAGCTCTTTCGACAGGGCCATCGCAATCTGACGAGGACGAGTGATACTTCGACTTCGACTGTTTGAGTGCAGATCGGAAATACGGATCTTGTAATACTCCGCTACTGTTTTCTGAATGTTTTCAATAGTAACCAGGCGGTCGTGTAACGCAATCAGGTCACGCAGGGTTTCCTTGGCAAACTCAAGCGTAACGGGTTTGCCTGTAAAATTCGCTGTCGCCATGACTCGACGCAGGGAGCCTTCCAGTTCTCTGATATTGGAGCGGATTCGTTTGGCGATAAAAAAGGCGACTTCATTCGGTAATGCCAGACCAAATTCTTCGGCTTTCTTATGCAGAATCGCAACACGGGTTTCCAGCTCAGGTGGTTCAATACAGACGGGTAAACCCCAGCCAAAACGGGATTTCAGGCGCTCTTCAAGGCCTTCGATTTCCTTGGGATAGCGGTCACAGGTAAGAATAATCTGACGACCACCTTCCAGCAGGGCATTGAAGGTGTGAAAAAACTCCTCCTGAGAGCGCTCTTTGCCAGCGAAAAACTGGATATCATCGATTAACAGGACGTCCAGTGAACGGTAAAACTGTTTGAATTCATCGATGCTATTGTGCTGTAGCGCCTTGATCATATGGGAAACAAATCGCTCGGAGTGCAGATAGACAATACGGGCATCCGGTTTATTGGCGAGTATCTGGTTACCTACCGCATGCATCAGGTGCGTTTTACCCAGTCCGACACCGCCATACAGGAAAAGTGGGTTATATGATCCAGCGGGGTTTTCCACAACCTGTAAAGATGCTGCCTTGGCCAGCTGGTTACTCTTACCCTCGATAAAGTTATCAAAGGTAAAGCCAATATTCAGATAGCTATCCAGTTTGACGGAATTCGCAGCTTCTGCGACTGGAGGTGGAATGGCCGAAGGTTCACTGGGAGCTGGTGGTGGCTGCGTTGCCTGGGCAACAGCTTGAATAACTGACTTTGCCGAAGCCGTTTTTTTACGACTACTGCCGACATCGAGCTTAACTGAAATTTGCCGATCGGTATCTATTTGTTGGCAAATAGCCGTTATCTGCTGTAAAAAGTGTTGTTTTACCCAGTCTTTTACAAAACTATTAGGTGCAAACAGGCACAGCTGATCCGACGACTCTTCCGTTTGTAATGGTCGTATCCAGGTATTTAGCTGCTGGTCAGAAAGCTCCTGCTCCAGACGTTGAAGACACTGATCCCACAAGGCTGTCGACACGCATTTATCCCCATAAGCACTCAATAAAACACCTCTGCCACACCCCGTGGGTTGGCGACTGTAGAATAGGATTCAGGCAGTTTTGAAAAGGTGAGCCCTGATTTTACCCCGCAATTTATCCACAGGGAATATCTATTACTAACTAAAGCCACGGCGAGTATCGATGGCTAGTGTTGTCGAATAGTACTCATCGAGGCGAAAATCAGACACAGCAGGGTATATGCAAGGAAGCGGATACTCAACAGCAGATCGTCAGCCTGGCAGAATTAGGGTGTGTGAAAACATAAACTGGATAAAATTCCACCACAGATGAATTTATCTTTGACTCAAAGACCTCCCTAAGATTAGAATACACGCCCCAAAATTTTGTGATGAATAACTAAGGTCCGGATCGATGAAAAGAACCTTTCAACCAAGCCGCATTAAGCGTGCTCGTACACATGGTTTCCGTGCTCGCAGTCGTACTGTTGGTGGACGTAAGGTATTAAAAGCCCGTCGTGCCAAGGGTAGAGCACGTCTGTCTGCATAAGCAAACCATTAACTGTCAGATTTGATTGGCAGTGTGCTAATCGAATTGACATTGGCGTCTCGGTAACAGGTGGCGCCTTTTGGCAGTAAGCAGGGCATGTCTTGGATAAAGCGAATTCAAAGGGCTTACCCTCGGCTGGCTTTCCAGGACATGTACGCCTGCTAAAACCCGCTGAATATAGTCGGGTTTTTAAAAAACCGATACGCTCAAGTGACCGCCTGCTCACTTTGCTGGCAGCACCGAATGAAATTGGCTATGCCCGCCTGGGTCTGGCGATTTCCAAGAAAAATGCCCGTCGGGCAGTCGACCGGAATCGCATCAAGCGCTTAATCCGGGAAAGCTTCAGGCTTAACCATGCACATCTACCTGCGATAGACCTGGTAGTTATGGCCAAACCCGTAACCCGGCATGCAGATAATCGGCAGATTACACAATCCCTGAAGCAACACTGGCACAGGCTGAAGAAACAATGCGAAAAATCATTATTGGATTAATCCGTTTCTATCAGTATGCCATTAGCCCATACCTGCCCCCCAGCTGCAGATATACACCGAGCTGCTCCCATTACGCAGTTGAAGCCGTGTCGCGATTTGGTATATTGCGCGGTGGCTGGATGGCGATACGACGGGTGGGCCGTTGTCATCCCTGGCATGAAGGGGGTTATGACCCGGTGCCAGGTGACGAGCACTCGGTAGAAACTCACTGCTGTCATAATGAACAGACAAAATCGGGCCATAAACACTAATACGACGCAATACGCGTTAAACCAATAAAGACGTCATAATGGAAAATCAACGCACCATTTTATATATCGCCTTTTTCTTTACACTGTTTCTTCTGTATCAGGAGTGGCAGAAGGATTATGGCCCTAAGCCAGTAGAAACCGAAGTCGTTGAAACAACGACAGCAGCAGATACCCCGGATGCAGCTTTACCGCCTGCAGATATTCCACAGGTGAACGTATCGGGAATGCCGGCTGCTACGGAAGAACCAGCCACCCGCCAGACAGTGCGAGTTGTGACCGATGTTATGGACCTGTTGATCGATACCCAGGGTGGTACCGTGGTTCAGCTGGATTTACGCAAATATGCAAAAAGTGCCGATGAGATGGATAAGTCGTTCCGACTGTTCTCCACCCAGGAAAGTCTTTACCACACCGCACAGTCCGGCCTGGTGTCATCCGCTCAACCAGCACCCAATCATAAAGATGTGTATCGAGCCGAAAAAACGGAGTATCGCCTCGAAGAAGGTGCGGATGAGTTAAAAGTCGAGTTGTTCTGGGAAAAGGAAGGCGTCAAGGTGACCAAGGCTTTCACCTTTAAACGTGATAGCTATGTAATTGATGTAAACCACATCGTACAGGCAGCAGACTGGGCAGGTTCCGAATACCGTCAGCTGGTTCGTTCTTACCAGAGTGCCCAGTCGATGATGATTCCGACCTATGTGGGTGGCGTGGTATTTAACGACGAAATCAAATACGAAAAGCTGGATTTTGATGATATCGCTGAGCAGACGTTCAAATCGGATATGAAAGGTGGCTGGATTGCGATGATCGAGCACTACTTCCTGTCCTCCTGGGTGCCAGATCAGCAGCAGACGAACTACACCTATGCATCACACCCCAGTAGTAATCGGTATATTCTGGGTATGCGTTCACCTGCGCTTAAAGCAACGGCGGATGCACCGGCAGAATTCCACAGCCGCCTGGTTGTTGGTCCTAAATTGCAGGACCGTCTCGAGGAAATTGCACCTGGTCTAGAACTCACGGTTGACTATGGTGTGCTGACAATCCTGTCCAAGCCACTGTTCTGGTTACTCAAACAGTTCCATGCCATGTTCGATAACTGGGGCTGGGCGATCATATTCCTGACGATTACCATCAAGGCCGTGTTCTACAAGCTTTCGGAGGCCGGTTATCGATCGATGGCAAAAATGCGCAAGATCACACCCCGTCTGCAAACTCTGAAAGAACGTTATGGGGATGATCGCCAGCGTATGTCTGCGGAGATGATGAAGCTCTATAAAGAGGAAAAAATCAATCCGCTGGGTGGCTGCTTCCCGATATTGATACAGATACCTGTATTTATCGCCCTCTACTGGGTGCTACTGGAATCGGTGGAAATGCGGAATGCACCGTTTGCCCTGTGGATTCAGAACCTGTCGGTACAGGATCCATATTATATTCTGCCGATCATCATGGGTGCTTCCATGTATATTCAGCAGAAGTTGAATCCGGCACCGGTCGATCCGGTACAGCAGAAGATCTTCCAGTATATGCCGATCGTGTTTACCCTGTTCTTCCTGTGGTTCCCGGCAGGTCTGGTACTGTACTGGGTGGTTAACAATCTCCTGTCGATTGCCCAACAGTGGGTCATTACTCGCCGCATCGAAGCTGAAAAATAATTATTATTCAGCACTAAATAAAAACGCCGGCAGTGGATTTACGCCCTGCCGGCGTTTTTTTATTTTCGATATGACCAGTGCTCGTTAGAATAACGCTATGACAAACACAAGCAATATGGACACCATCGCCGCAATAGCCACCGCTCCTGGTAAGGGCGGTGTTGGTATTGTGCGGGTATCTGGGCCTAAAAGTCACGAAATTGCAGCTAAAGTTCTTGGAAAACTGCCAGAAGTGCGAAAGGCAGACTATCTGCCATTCAGAAATGCCAGCGGCGATATCATCGACAGCGGAATTGCACTGTTATTTGCCAGGCCCAATTCTTTTACCGGTGAGGACATACTGGAGCTGCAGGCACATGGTGGCCCGGTTGTGCTGGATATGCTACTCGCACGGGTGCTACAGCTAGGGGCGCGTCCAGCCAGAGCAGGAGAATTTAGCGAACAGGCCTTTCTGAATGACAAAATAGACCTGGCACAGGCAGAGGCAGTTGCCGATCTGATTGAGGCAGAATCGGAAGAAGCTGCAAAAGCCGCCGTGCGTTCACTGCAGGGAGAGTTTTCCGCAAATATACATCAGCTGGTAGAGCAGCTGATTGAGTTAAGGCTTTATGTGGAAGCCTCCCTGGATTTTCCCGAGGAAGAAATTGATTTTCTCAGTGACGGTAAAGTTGAGGCAAAACTCAGCGTTATCGAACAGGCCCTCAACCAGGTATTTCGCTCCGCCAGGCAAGGCAGCCTGCTACGTGAGGGTATGACGCTGGTCATCGCAGGCCGACCTAATGCCGGTAAGTCCAGCTTGCTGAATCAGCTGGCAGGAAAAGAATCGGCAATTGTTACCGATATTGCCGGCACCACCCGGGATGTCCTCAGGGAGCATATCCAGATCGATGGACTGCCATTACATGTGATCGACACGGCTGGCTTGCGGGAAAGTGATGACCCTGTCGAGCAGGAAGGTGTGCGTCGGGCATGGAAGGAAATCGAGCAGGCGGATCGTATCCTGTTGCTGGTGGATGATACTCAGCGAGAAAATGATCACCTGGCTATAGAGGATAAACTGCCCAGCCATATCGGGGTCACCCGGATCTTCAACAAGATTGACCTGTCTAAACGTAATCCCGAAATAATTATCACGGAAAATGAAACCGATATCGCCCTGAGTGCGAAAAGCGGTGAGGGTATGGCGCTATTAAAGGAACACCTTAAAACCTGCATGGGCTATGAACAGAGTAATGAAGGGCGTTTTATGGCACGCAGGCGGCATATCGATGCGTTGCAACAGGCGGATAACCATTTGCAAAATGCCCGCTATAATTTAATAGAGCTCCATGCCGGTGAGTTGATGGCGGAAGAACTGCGCTTAGCGCAGGAACAGCTCAACCAGATTACCGGTGAGTTTACATCGGATGATCTACTCGGACGGATATTCTCCAGTTTCTGTATAGGTAAATAACTATGCGTGCATATGGCTTAATCGGAATCCTGATCGCCTGTGTGATGTGCCAGCCGGCCTTCGCAAAAGATGAAATAAAATCACCAACCGAAGCGTATAAGCCAAAACGCCCGGATGTCTACACACCCAATACCGGTGACGAAGAACTGGACCAGATGCTACATGACCTGAATGAACGGGCGAATACCGAGCTGATCAAGGTGAAATTCAGGCGTAATGTTCTGCAGGAATTCAATATACCCGAACATAAGATCGATCAGTTATTTCGCCAGTATGAGCTGAATGTACCCGATGTGCTGATGACCATATCCATAGCCGATAACTCGGGCCAGCCCATGAAAAATATTTCCGGAGCTTATTTTAAAAATCCGGAAAAAGGCTGGAAATATATTCTGTACATCATGAATATCGAGTATGGTGACCGAGTGTATGAACTGATAAAAAAAGATATTGAAAATGGATTTATCTATGATTGATGATTTATCTCTACCAGAGAATGGGTTTAAAACGGTGTAGTAACAACCATAAAAAACACATACAGACAGTAGATAAATCAATGCCTTGTTGAATAATATAATGGCTAGTAAACCCTGACTAAAGGGCATCGAAAAAACCCCCGGCTTGAACACCGGGGGTTTTTTATTAAATGGAGTTAAGGACGCTTTAGTCCCTTGCAGATGATTGATGCAACATCGCGGTGGCAATGACCTTTCGATTATAGCGAGAAACTAAATAAAACGTTAAAAGTAGTGAAAGCCCCCAGCAGGCAACAGGAGCGATGATAGTACTAAAAGCAGCAACAGCAATACCGGTCAACACTAAAGCCATGACCCAGTTACTATAAAATAAGCCTATTGGACCAAACAACAGAGCCAGGATAAACCCGACAATCTGGCTCTTTGAATGACTGGAAATATACTGGTCAGTGAGGTCTGACATGGGCTTATTCTCGTAGATAGTCGAAATAACATGAATAAAAGTAACATGTTAAACAAAACAGGTACATGAGAAAAACAGCTTGAATACAATAAATAATAAGATCAACTAATAAAACAGATAAAATAATTGAATATGATTGAGTGATTTTTGTTGATCAGGCGCAACCGAAAAATGGAAATGCAGGCGTCAAATAATAGCAGCTATTTGCTGGATCATAATGAAACAAGGCAATAACAAGGAGGCTATTATGGGAAGGAATATTTATTGCGCTATGATACTGCTATTAAGCCTGTCTTTATCTAATATTCACATGCAGCGTTGTACACTCATATAGACCCCGTATGGGGGTACCAGGTCATTGAAGATGATGCCACGGGGGATTACTGGTATCAACTTTATACAAATGGTACGGGTTACTATTCCGCTGTTAATTATTCCGATGTTGTCTCCAGTATTGCAGCGTTAAATGACGCTCAAGCGATGGGGCTGAATAACTGGGCACTGGCGAGTTACGAAAGGGTGAACGCCTTACTGACGAATAATTATGGAGAAATAGAGAATTACTTTTTACCAACCTACACAGAACAACAAAGTTATACAATACCGGATATGGACCCAACATGTGGAATCAGTATTCCGATTCTTGGTTATTCAAATCCCTGTAATGACACTGTTGTGACAAATACAGTGGTTCACTGGAGTGGTATTGTTGATGCACCACAAACTGTGACACGTTGGGTAGAAGACAGGAGTTCTATTGACTGTTTAATACTGGGTAATTGTAACTACATCGTTAAAACATTCGATACGCATGAAGCACTGGACTACAGTATATTTGATTATACCGGGACGCCGGATATGCCAACTATAGATACCGTAATCAAGCTGGATAGTGCCGAAGAAGCATTTGTGTATCAACAGGATCCTATTTATGGTGCATGGATTGTAGGTACCAGTGTGGTTCCATTACCCGCATCCATCTGGTTTTTGATCAGTGGCTTAGTCGGTCTTATATCCATGGGATATCGTAAAAAGAAAAGACGATGACGGTATGACATCAAACGGGATTAAGCATGGATGCTAGCAGACCTGATAGAACGCTATCGCAACTGGTATTCCGTACTGAGATAAGCCAGAACGTCAGCACGATTACCCTGAAATACAACCCGATCTGTTTTTTTAGAAATCTGATAGTCGTACATGGGATCGTAATAGTCTACCAGTAAGCGCTCTATCCATTCGCGATGTAGAGACGTATCGCCACGTACCCGATGTGCTTCGAGTGCTCTGCCAAGCAAATCTTTTAACTGTTGATATCGAACGCCACCCAGGCGACGTTGAATTTTGTCAAAACAGAAATGGAGATAATCTGCCCAGCTTTGCCAGCCTTCGTCTTCGCCGTGAAAATGCTGGTGTTCTTTGAGAGCTTCAACAATGTATTCACGAAAGGTGATATCAACACGTTCCTCCACTGATGCTTGCAGTAAAATCAGTGGCGATTGTTTGAATTTATCAAACAGAACTTCTGGAATACGGCGTGAACCAATATTTGCCGCTTCATCTTCAAACAGAAGATATTCAAAGCCGAGGTGGCGCAGTTCCATGAGTTTTATTGATAAGGTATTTTCGATGTCGATCTGTGAGGGTTGCGGGTCGGCATGTTTACCAAACACAGAACCCCGGTGATGATATAAACCTTCCAGGTCTATGGTTTGCCGCACCTCCTGCAAGCATTCGGTTTTACCAATACCCGTGCGACCACCCAGCATAATGGGCTTGATCATTTCCGTGGAGCGTTCCAGTTCATTGATCAGGAAGCGACGCATGGCTTTGTAGCCACCTTTTACCCGAGGAAAGATTTTACCCGTCGCATCATAAATCCATTGCTGCGTAATTTTAGAACGCATACCACCACGAAAGCAGTAGAGTAAACCATCGGGGTTATCTTCAAAAAACTTAACCCATTGCTGCACGCGTTGTTCTTTAACGTCTCCACTGACCAGCTGATGGCCCAGTGTGATAGCCTCATCCTGGCCCATGTCCTTGTATTTGATACCAACCGCTTCACGCTCAGCATTATTCATTAACGGCAGGTTTATTGACGTTGGAAATGCACCCTGCTCATATTCGATGGGGGCACGAACATCCAGCATGGGAATCCGTTTTAGAAACAGTTTACGAAAATCATCCAGTTGTGGAAGATCCTGTGTAAACGATGTGTGTTTGCTGATCGAATCAGTCATATTAGATCACCGTTACCAGTGGTTGATCAGCGTCAGCTTCAAGGAGTGTACCCAGTGGCTGTAATGTAAGGCCGAGACCCATGGCATGTTCTATAAAGGCGTCGCGGTGATTATTTTCGACAGCAACTAATAAGCCGCCGGAGGTTTGTGGATCGCAGAGAATCTTTTTACGGCTTTCGTCAATTGGCCCAAGCTTATGCCCATAACTGTCGAAGTTACGTTGTGCACCACCCGGTGAACAGCCCTGTGCCAGGTACTCATCCACGTGGGGTAGGCGAGGGACGGCATCGAAGTGGATTTGTGCACGTACATGACTACCTTCACATATTTCAGTGAGGTGGCCCAGCAGACCAAAACCCGTCACATCGGTCATGGCGGTGACATAGGGCAACTGCGCAAACGATGCGCCCGGTGTATTTAGCTGGCACATGGTATCTGGGGCGATGCGGCGATGTTCCGGCTTGAGCAGTTTCTTTTTTTCCGCTGTTGTCAGAATACCAATACCGAGAGGCTTGGTCAGGAACAGGTCACAACCCGCTTTTGCCTGATCATTACGTTTCAGTTGATCTTTGTGAACCTCTCCGGTTACGGCAAGACCAAAGATGGGTTCAGGCGCGTCGATGGAGTGGCCACCGGCGAGAGGAATACCCGCCAGCTGGCAGGCGTGACGGCCACCTTCAATCACCCTGCTGGCAACCTCTGGTCCCAGCTTGCTGATTGGCCAGCCAAAAATAGCGATTGCCATCAATGGCTTACCGCCCATGGCATAGATGTCACTAATGGCATTGGTTGCTGCGATCTGGCCGAACTCAAAAGGATCATCCACAATCGGCATGAAAAAGTCGGTGGTACTAACGACACAACGACCATCTGCAAGCTCATATACGGCTGCATCGTCTTTGGTGTCGTTACCCACCAGCAGGCGGGGATCGTTCAGGTGGATACGGGAGTTGCGCAGGATTTCATCCAGTAATCCGGGCGCAATTTTACATCCACAGCCTGCACCGTGGCTGTACTCGGTAAGTTTGATATCTGACATATGACTTAGCGTTCAATAGGCTAAAAAAACGCAATTATACGGGAAGTGGTGGCTTCGTATAGGCTGAATGATGGTTTTCAGATCAGGAGAACGGCTCAGAGGGCGTTTAAACTGGAGTCATACTGAACCACACGGTTACGACCTTCACGCTTAGCCTGATAGAGTGCTATATCGGCATGTTTTAGCAGCGTATCAGCATCGCTCGCCTCTTCACCGGCCAGGGTGGCAACACCAATACTGACGGTGAGCTGAATCGGATCTTTCTGGCTGAGTGAGACCAGCCGTTGTTCGCTGATTGTTTTACGAAGATTCTGGGCGAGGGCAGTGGCACTGCTCAAGGAGGTATTGGGTAGCAGAATGGCGAATTCTTCACCGCCATAACGGGCGACCATGTCTTCGGCACGGATACGCTTTGATATATGCTGAGCCAGGTTGATTAATGTTCGGTCTCCACAGGTATGTCCATAGGTATCGTTGATCGCTTTGAAAAAATCGGCATCGAGTAACAGCAGGGAGATATCCAGTTTATGTCGCTTATGCCGACTGATCTCGGTCACGAAGGTCTGATCCAGCAGTCGTCGGTTAGCGACGCCGGTGAGATGATCGTGGGTCGCGATGTCCTCCATACGTGCTGCATGGATAAGGGCGGCGGTACTGTTGGTCAGTGGGCGCAGGAAGTCCAGCAGGGAGACATCATAGCCACCCTGGCGGTTTGCAACACCGACCATACCGAGAAACTGATCGGCAATATACAGCGGAATACCCATAAATGATTGCAGGGGGAGGTGGCCGTCAGGGATGCCACCGGCTCTGGGGTCAGAAGTGGGAGTGTTAGATATCAGGGGAGTGCCATGTACGATAACCGCGCCATACAGGCTATCGAGCTTGTAGAATTTCAGCCCGGTGTCATACTGATCCTCATATAAACGGCGCGTTTCCTCATTCCAGGCGATATTTGTGAGCGCATTCGAGAGCAGGTAGGGAGAGCCATCAGCGGCGATCAGGCGCTGACCAATAAAACCATATTCCGACTCAGTCAGGGTAAGGAAGTGATGCAGAAGCTCCTCGAACATTAGCCTGCTCTGGGTGCGCAGAGCAAATTCCTGATTGAGTTCACTGAGTATATCGAGGAGGCTCTGGGTAGTTCCCATAGTGGGTATGAAAGGCCGAAGACAATCGCCGAAGCTTTGCACATGAGTGTCTGTCTGGTGCACAGTTCTAATCCTGATACATCCTGTTATGATCCTTAGCCTTATATAGCATCCCTCAAGGCATTCTTCTCGTAAAATGCTTGAGCCAGGACATTATAAGGAAGCAAATGACCGATTATTCGCTGTGTGGCGATACGTTATTCTTTAGCAGTCGTTTGAGGAATACGCGCATCTCTTTCGCAGCCTGAATGTCACCCCTGGACTCAGCGATGCGAATACCTGTCTGATAGGTTTCGATGGCCGCGCTATCCTGATGCGTCGAGGCATAGGCCTTGCCAAGGAGTTTATAGGCGGCGGAATAGTTTGCATCAAACGCCAGGGCCTTTTGTAGATGCTCGATGGCCTGCTCTGGCTGGTTCTGTTTGAGCAGTGCCTGGCCGAGTCCGAAGCGAAGGATCAGGCTATCCTGTCCGTTGTCTAACATGCTCAGAAGATTATCTATATTCATATATAACAGTATGTGTGCTAATGATAAAAACTCAAGGTGCAATATGGTGCTGGCTGGTAGCATCTGTACATCGCAGCGTGCATACTTGGCATAACAACGTAGGTATGTGATTTTATGCGAGTTTTGTATTTTGGCCTGGGATGGTTTTTCTTTGCGCTTGGTGTCATTGGTGCGCTGTTACCCGTGATGCCCACGACACCGTTTATGCTGCTGGCTCTGTGGGCATTTGCGCAGAGTTCCGAGCGTTTTCATAACTGGCTTTACTACCACCGTTTGTTTGGTCCACCGTTGCAGAAGTGGCACGAACACCGGGTGATTCCTCTCACCGCAAAATTGTTCTCGGTTGGCTTTATGAGTATCAGCCTGTTTTACGTGGTGCTATACGCGCCGATGTCAACCTGGGTGAAGGCCATCATCGCCCTGTTTATGGTGTATGGCGCCTGGTTTATATTGAGTAAACCATCCAGGCCGCCAGCTGCTGATAACCCAGCTGTTAGTAGCGACGATAAATAGCAAACTGGAATTTCCCTATCTTTCATGGACACATTATTACAGTTCTCGGCAGTCGAGTTAGTACTGACATGCCTGGTATTTGCCTGGACCGGCTTCGTGCGTACCGGGCTGGGCTTTGGCGGTGCTGCACTAGGCCTGCCACTGATGCTGTTTATCTATGATCAACCTTTATTCTGGTTGCCGATGATTGGACTGCACCTGCTGTTCTTTTCCGCGATGACCCTGCGCACACGTATCCAGCATATCGATCGGCAGTATTTAAAAAAGGCACTATGGATCATTATTCCATTTACCCTGGTGGGTGTTTTCGGGCTGATCAAATTACCCAATGAATGGCTGATTACGTTTATCTATGGCGTCACCCTGTTTTACGCCGTGTTATGGGTGCTCGGCCTGAATGTGAAAAGTGGCGGCGGCTGGGTAGATAAAGTTCTGCTGTCTATCGGTGGTTATGTTGCGGGTACGTCCTTAACCGGGGCGCCGCTCATTGTCGCGGTGTTTATGCGTAATGTTGCCGCCAAATATCTGCGTAACACGCTGTTCGTTTTATGGTTTATGCTGGTTACCATAAAAATGACGGCATTCATTGTGCTGGGTATCGAGCTTCAGTTCTGGGCGGCGTTGCTACTCATTCCCGTGGCCACGGTTGGTCATGTGATCGGCCTGCGAGCCCATGAATTTATATTGCATAACGATACCCTGTTTAAAAAAGTAACCGGTGGCGTGTTAGTGATAATCAGTAGCCTGGGTTTATACAGTGTAATGATTTGAATTATTATTCGTACCCGGCCAGTGATGGCCACTGATCGCCAGTGATGCCGGGTACGAATAAATCATGCAACGACAGGACAGTTCAGGCAGCTTTGCTTACCGCTGTTTTTCGAGGTTCAGCAACTTTCATGGTGACCAGTTCCTCTGCACTCGTCGGGTGTATGGCGATCGTACTATCGAAGTCAGCCTTGCTTGCACCCATCTTCACGGCAACAGCAAACCCCTGTAGCATTTCATCGACATGATCACCAATCATGTGAATGCCAATCACGCGTTGTTCATCACCTGCACAAACCAGTTTCATCGCGGTCTTTGGGCCGTGATCAGCAAGCGCATATTGCATGGGTACGAATGCCGATTTATATACCTGTATATCGCCCGCGTATTTTTCATCTGCCTGCTCCTCAGTCAGGCCAACGGTGGCGACGGGTGGGTGTGAAAACACGACACTGGGAATAGTGTCGTAATCCACCTTAGCATCCGGCTGGTTATCAAAAATGCGATGCGCAAGTTTACGCCCGGCCTGGATCGCAACAGGTGTCAGCGCAGCCTTACCAGTAATATCACCGATCGCATAAATATGCTTTACATTGGTCGTCTGGAAATCATCAACGGGAATGATGCCGTTTTGCATCATTGATACCCCGGCTTTATCCAGTGCCAATCTTGCCGTATTCGGTTTGCGTCCAACCGCCCAGATAACCGTATCAAAGCCGCCAAGAGTTTTACCCTCGCTGGATATAACATTGATGTGACCTGAATCATCCTGTTGCAAAGCGCTGACCTGGAACGGCAGATGTAATTCAATACCCTGATCAGTATAGGATTGCATCAACGATTCACCTAACATTTCGTCGAACACGTCAAGTAAACGACCTTCCAGTGCGACCAGGGAAACCTTTGTACCAAGCGCATTGAGTACACCACTTAACTCAACACCAATATAGCCACCACCGATGACCGCAACCTTACCGGGAAGATCCTGCAACTCGAAAAAGCCATCGGAGGTGATACCCAGTTCAGCACCGGGAACAGGTGGCACAACAGGCTGCCCACCGGTTGCTATCACGATATGATCTGCCGAGTAGTGTTGCTGGTTAACAGAAACAGTATTCGCGTCAACAAACTGAGCATGCCCCTGCAGGTAATCGATACCGGAAGCGTTTACATAGTTATCCCAGTAGGCAGTGATACTGGAAATAGACTGTTGCCGTCCTGCGACCAGTTTCTGCCAGTTGGTTTTGCTTTTATGTGTCGGAATTCCAAACGCGTTTGCCTGTTCAACACTATGCGCGAGGCTGGCCGCCGTCCACATGATTTTCTTGGGCACGCAGCCGTTGTTAACACAGGTACCGCCGATGTTAGCAGACTCGATAACGGCAACCCGTTGTCCGAGTTGTGCCGCGGTTTCGGCAACGGCAAGCCCGCCGCTACCGGCGCCGATCGCTATAAGGTCGTAGTGGTTTTTTTTGTGATCTCTCATGTCTGTTTCCCCGTCAGGTGAATCGCGCCGGGCTCATTTGAGCCCGGCACAATGTGTTAAGCCGCATGTGGATGGTGATTGCTCAAATGGCTTTCCAGCTCGTCGGATCCGCCAATATGCTCACCGTTGATGAAAACCTGTGGCACGGTATCGCGGCCGGTTATGGCACGAACCGATCTCAGGCTGGCATCGTTACCCACGCTGATTTCCTCGTAGCGGATACCACGTTCGCTTAACATCTGCTTGGCGCTTTCGCAGAACGGGCAACCGGGGCGTGTCATGATGCTGACCGAGTCCGGTGCCTGGGCCGCCGGGTTGATGTAGTTCAGCATGGTGTCGGCATCGGATACTTCGAACGGGTCGCCGGGTACCTCCGGCTCGATAAACATCTTTTCGATGACACCGTTTTTCACCAGCATCGAGTAACGCCATGAGCGTTTACCGAAACCAAGATCGCTTTTATCGACCAGCATGCCCATACCCTCGGTGAAATCACCGTTACCATCGGGGATCAATGTCACCCGGTCGGCTTCCTGGTGTTCTTTCCAGGCATCCATGACAAAGGCATCATTCACCGACACGCAGATAATCTCATCGACGCCGTTGGCGTGGAAAACATCCGCCAGCTCATTGAAGCGTGGCAGGTGTGTTGACGAACAGGTCGGGGTAAATGCACCGGGCAGTGAAAAAACGATCACGGTACGGTTGGCAAAGATGTCATCGGTAGTGACATCCTTGAACGCGTTGTTTTCGCGGGTCTTGAAAGTCACGCTGGGTACCTTCTGGTTTTCACGATTTTCTAACATGGTTTTAGTCCTCAACTAGCAGTTCATTCACTTTGTAACTCCTGGCGAGCCCCGTTCATGGGGATCTGCCTGAAGTGCATGGGTGTAGTATGGAGATAGCAAACAAATAGATGAAATCGTTTATATCTAATAAACTAATAGGTAATATCGATTAAATTAAGCCAGATAACAGGCCGGGAGGATGCTTATGAACCTGCGCGAACTGCAGTACCTGGTAGCCATCGACGAGGAGCGTCACTTCCACCGGGCCGCCGAACGCTGCTTTGTCAGTCAGCCTACGTTGAGTGGTCAATTGAAAAAGCTGGAGCAGGAACTGGGGGTGCAGCTGGTAGAGCGCAATACCCGTCAGGTGGTGATGACCGAGGTTGGTGTGATGATCGCAGGTATGGCGCGTCGTGTGCTGGGCGAGGTGCGTAATATCCGCGAAGTGGCACAAAGCTTCGAAGACCCCATGGTGGGTGAGTTACAGCTCGGGCTGATTCCGACCGTGGCTCCTTACCTGCTACCCCGGGTAATGCCGACCATTCGCGATGCTTACCCATCCCTCAAACTGTGGCTACACGAGTACCAGACACAGGTGTTGCTGGAAAAGTTGAGACGCCGTGAACTCGACCTGCTGATCCTTGCATTACCGGTGGATACGGATGAATTCAGTGAGCTGGACCTGTTCGAAGAAGCCTTTCAGCTGGCAGTGCCCCGGGAGCACGAGCTGGCCGGGCGCGAACGTGTCGGGCTTGATGACCTGGTCGGGCGCGAGATGCTGTTACTGGAAGAAGGTCACTGCCTGCGTGGACAAGCGCTGGATGTCTGTTTTATGGCAGGTGCCTCGGAAAACGCAGGCTTCCAGGCTTCTAGCATGGAAACCCTGCGTCATATGGTGGGCGAGGGTATGGGCATTACCCTGATTCCGGAACTGGCGGTGCATACCGATGCAGGCAGTGGCATCTGCTACCTGCCATTTGATACGCCCGTGCCGAGTCGTCGGATCGGTATGCTCTATCGTAAGGGCAGTTACCGCGAAGAGGCATTCCTGAAACTGCAAAGACTGCTTCAGTCAGTGACCTGGCATACAGAGTAAGAAGTGCTAAAAGTGTTCTAACGGGTGAAGCGTAATCCATTAAGATTTGCTAAAATTGCTCGATTATTAACCAGGACCATCCAGTATGTTTTACAACGAATCCTACGACGTTATCGTGATCGGCGGGGGCCATGCCGGCACCGAGGCCGCACTGGCGGCTGCCCGTATGGGTTCAAAAACCCTGTTGCTGACCCATAATATCGAAACCCTGGGGCAGATGAGCTGTAACCCGGCCATTGGTGGCATCGGCAAGGGGCACCTGGTGAAAGAAATCGATGCCCTCGGCGGTGTCATGGCAAAGGCCGCGGATAAGGGTGGTATCCAGTTCCGCATTCTCAATAGTCGTAAGGGCCCGGCGGTAAGAGCAACCCGTGCCCAGGCCGATCGCCAGTTATACCGCCAGGCAATACGGCAGGCACTGGAAACCCAGCCCAACCTGTCGATCTTTATGCAGGCGGTGGACGACCTGATCATCGAAAATGACCAGGTGGTGGGTGTCGTCACCCAGATGGGCGTCAAGTTCAAATGTAAAACCGTGGTGCTGACCGTAGGTACTTTTCTCGGCGGTCTGATTCATATCGGGCTGGAAAACCATTCCGGTGGTCGTGCGGGTGATCCACCCTCGATTGCCTTATCAAAACGACTGCGTGAATTACCCTTCCGCGTCGACCGATTAAAAACCGGTACCCCGCCGCGTATCGATACGCGATCCATTGATTATTCTGAATTACAGGAACAGCCCGGCGATACCCCAACACCGGTATTTTCCTTAACGGGATCAGTGGATGATCACCCGCAACAGATCAGCTGCCACATTACGTACACTAATACGAAAACCCATGAGATTATTCATGGTGGGCTGGATCGTTCACCGATGTATTCCGGTGTTATCGAAGGTGTCGGACCCCGTTACTGCCCATCCATCGAAGACAAGGTGATGCGTTTCGCGGATAAAGATTCACACCAGATCTTTATCGAGCCGGAAGGCTTAAACAGTTTCGAAGTGTATCCCAATGGAATTTCTACTAGCCTGCCGTTTGATGTTCAGCTAGACCTGGTAAGGTCCATAAAGGGTTTTGAAAACGCGTTTATTACCCGCCCCGGCTACGCGATTGAATACGATTTCTTCGATCCACGGGATTTAAAACCTACGCTGGAAACCCGTTTTATCAACGGCCTGTTTTTCGCGGGTCAGATTAATGGCACTACCGGCTATGAAGAAGCGGCGGCTCAAGGTTTGCTAGCCGCGACCAATGCAGCGCTACAGGTGCAGGGCAAGGAAGGCTGGTATCCACGCCGTGATCAGGCCTATATCGGTGTGCTGGCGGATGATCTGATTACCAACGGTACCCAGGAACCTTATCGTATGTTTACCTCGCGCGCTGAGTACCGTTTAATTCTACGGGAGGATAACGCAGATTTACGCTTATCCGAAAAAGCCTATGAGCTTGGTTTACTAAGCGATGAACAATGGCGGGTCTTTAGTGAAAAGCGTGAAAGCATTGAACGCGAACAACAACGTTTAAGTGATATGTGGATACAGCCGACATCAAATGCAGCCAATGAATTACAGGTTGTACTAGCTAAGCCCTTAAGCAAAGAATCCCGTGCTCTGGACTTATTAAAGCGCCCGGAAATGGATTATGAAAAACTAACATCCGTTGCTGAGATTGGCCCGGCTGTAGCAGATTTACGCGTTGCCGAACAGG
>JBFHWF010000044.1:0-19972 GCA_041589175.1 Gammaproteobacteria bacterium | reverse complement strand
GCTGACTGCCCTGCGTCTATGCCAAAATCTGTATTGGCCCACTCGCTATCGTGAAAAACCACAACGACAGCAAATTCTGAACCGGATCCGTCGGTCTGATCGCCGATACGGTGCCCAACACCAAAAAAACCGAGACTGCCGTTTTCACCGGTTACAATTCGACCATCCAACCAATAACGCCACTCAGCATCGAAAGCACGACGCGCTTGCAGTACGAGCTCACCCCCCTCATCTGCATCGCCGAGTCCATCTAGTCGCCCGTCATCGGAATCACTCTCTTCGCGGCCTTCATCGAAGGCTACGGCTGCTTCGAATAGCCATGTATTAGAGCGAAGACCACGCCACCCCAGCGCTTCACCCGCCCAGTAGAAAATATCATCACCGCTGCGCCATTGTACCGCCCCCGCAGGATCAACTTCGAAGCCGAATTCATCCGACCCTTCGTAGGCAGATTCATACTCAACACCCAGGCCCAGGCCGAAGCTCCAGCCATCATTACCCCTTGTAAAGTCCTCGACTGAGGGTAATGGCACCAACGCTGTTTTTCCATCTTGTGCCAATGCTGTTTGGTAGAATAATGCGTGTATTAACAATGTTAACAGCAAACCAATACGCTTTTTCATTTAGGCTCTGTTCCTTTATATTCTGTATCTAACGATGTCTCAAAGTGTAGTCTATGTTCAGCTTCTGTGAATTCATTCAAATTCATTTCTAGCGCAAGGGACATCACACTGGCCATGCCTTATGGCACTTTCGATAAACATGGTATACTTGTGGCTTAGCACGAAGGTTATTTACCTCTGGTAAACTTACTTAGCCAAAAGCTTCTGGTCGATTTATTGCCATTAACGACTGTAGTGACCGCTGGTCTGCCAGACCCTGATATTCATCAGTATACGCCTTCAACTATCCAACCATTATCATGGGTATTTATTTATGAGTGGATGTTGTGACGGGGGATGTTCTGTAAATGCCCTGCAGGAAGAGCAGCAACGTAAAACATTAAAAATTGTACTGGCTATTAACGCCATAATGTTTATCGTTATAGCCGGTGCTTCTATTTATGGCGGCTCTACCGCATTACTTGCAAACAGCTTCGACAATTTTGGTGACGCACTCACCTATGCCCTGAGTTTATATGCGGTTTCTCGTGGCGCCACTGCTAAAGCCAAGGTTGCACTCTTTAAAGGTGTGCTCATTCTGAGTGCCGCCATTATCGTGAGCGGCCAGATTATCTATAAATTTTTTGTGCCTGGCCTGCCTATTTTCGAAGCCATGGGTATTTTCGGCTTTCTAAGCCTTCTAGCTAATGCAAGCTGTCTCTACCTGCTCTGGCGTCATCGTCACGAAGACGTTAACATGAGCTCTGTCTGGGAATGCTCCAGGAATGATATCGCCTCAGATTTGTCCGTTATTATTGCCGCTGCAGGCGTCTGGTTACTGGATTCCGGCTGGCCAGATACGATTGTTGCATTAATCCTGGTTGTTTTACTCTATCGTTCTGCATTTAGAGTTATTGCATCTGCGAGAACGGAGCTGAAGAACACGGCTTAATACAACTTTATCGGCCACAGTCGACAGTTTTTTTACACACAGCCGAATCATTAATTATCATGCGACTTAATTCCTGCTCACTGTGTGTTATGTTTTTATCTAGTGGTTTCTTTGAGCGAGCACAGGCAATTGCTTCTAGCGCCTGAACCTTACAGTCTATTGCCGCATAGATATAAGCCAAGTTATTCCAGAGCATTGCCATTGCGTCTTTACTTGCCTGCTGTTCGAGTATGAACATGGTTAGCATATCCTCTGCTTCGTCATACCTTACCAACTCATAATAGATATTTGCTGCCGTTAGAGACAACAAGCTGTTATTCGGCCATCTTTCAATTGCGGTTTTTATTGCGACCAATGCCTCTTCATTTTTACCTGCCTTATTCAGCACATTTACCTGTGCTGCATATGCAACAGGCTCTGCCGTTACAGGAAGCTTAGCTGCCGGCAGCATGACATAAGCCCAGTGTTCTGCACGCTGCCATGTCCGCTCAAAAGTTTCAAACCCCATGCGATACTGACGATAATCACCCGATCGTAATATCAGTTCCTGTTGATTAAAATCGTAACCAATGACAACAGCATAGTGCCATTGAGGTATAAACTGAAATGACAGGTTCTGAAACACCAGTACAGGATTTCCCCCATTTATTTCTTTAAGCAGGGCTTGCATCGTCGGTTCAAGCCGATAACTAACCAGACCTTCTGAACGTGTAGCTGCAATCATTTCCAGTTGTAAGCTGCCTTTTCGAGCTGGTACGTACACGCGCTCCGCAATCATCTCTGGTGTGATGGCCACACCTGAATGATTCATAACCGTTGCCAACGCAGCTGGGCCACATTGATAGTCGCGCTGGGGAAAGAATGGTACGTCATCGAGATTAACCTGTTGACGAATCTTATCCGGTAGTGAGTCCAGTAACAGTCGGCTCTGCGGCGTACTGGCACAGCCAGTTATCAGTAGCAATAATAAGCTGCCAGCGAATAACCTGGCACTTATAGCATCACATGGGATACGCACTATTTATTAATATTTTTAACGAAAGGGAAGACATCTGTTGCACCCAACATATCGGTCACGATAAACACGATAAATATCAGTACGACCGTTCCTAGCACTCCACTGCCCGCAGGTAATTCATTCATATGTTGCGACAGTACCCGTACTTCAGCATCGCTCAACTGGCTAATACGCTGCTTCGCCATATCAGGGTCAACCCCTAACTCTACGAGCTGCTGCTGCACATCTTCTCGCTCAACCATCAGCACCAACTGATCAACCGACAGGCTTTCCATATGCGAGCCTAGAAGCTCATCGTTACTTAGCATGCCTGCATAGGCTGGAGAAATCTGCATCAGTGCAAACAGGCTCAATAGCACTGCTGCAATATTTTGCCTGAATGATTTATTGAACATGTTTATACCCCCACTTGGCAACATCACAGGATTGGTCGCGTCACTACCGCGATATACCAATAATGAATTAAGCCGCTGCTAAATACTACTACCCAATTAACATTATCTGATACTAAGCTTAGTTACTCATAGCCACCAAGCGCCATGCCCGATTATTGCTTTCGCTGCATCCGGCTGCACATCAATTTCCCCCAGTACCACTTAGCTGGCAAGCATTCGCTTCTACTACACACTCGTTAAATCCAAAAATAGTCACACTGATGGAGGTTGCGCGTCTTAGGATCATTCACCTGACACGTCCATGCACTCCAGGCTTAGCGTAGCGCGGTTGTGCCAGGGCCGTTTGATGTCATCTGTATGACATATTAGTTTTATTTATTACATATAATTTATTCTATTTTAGCCTTCACTACTATTCCTTCATACGCTGTGTTTCGCACACATGACCTCATATCTGATTAAGAACGTTTCGCGTTCGCTATGTGTTATATAAATAGAACCAACTAAATGAACAAGGAGCCTGCCATGCAAACGCAAGCATCATTCGATCCGGAACGTCTTGGCCCTCTCTCCCAGCTGATTGGCTCCTGGGAAGGCGAAAAAGGACAGGATATTACCGAAACCAATGCCACACCTGTTGAACAACACTATCGAGAATCGATCACCTTCGAACCTGTTGGCCCCATTCGAAATGGAAAGCGGGATTTATATGGCCTGCGCTATACCACACAGGCCTGGCCTGATGGTGATCAGACTCCTTTCCACACTGAACTCGGTTACTGGCTGTGGTCACCAGAAGACAAACAGATTGTACGCTGTTTTACAAACCAGAATGGCGTAACGATCCATGCAGGTGGATCCTGTGACGATGACGCTCATCACCTGGAAATGATCGCCAGCTGCGAATCAGATGAATTCGGCATTTCCTCCAGCCCAATTATGAATAATGGCTGCAAGACATTAAGTTATAAATTTAAGCTGGACATGCTGGATAACAACCAGTTTAGTTATACCGAAGAAACACATCTGAGAAGCCCCGCCCATGAAGATGTGGTCATTCATACCGATAAGAATGCAATGACGCGTCTGTTCTAACCAGCCTGTTGTCAAAAAAAAACGGCATCTACGATGCCGTTTTTTTTGCTATGGTGTTTGATAAAACCATGGCGGAAAACAACTAACTAAATATTAGAAAAGCACATATTCCCATCAAGTATTCAAATTGTCTTGATGGATATATTTATATTTTTCATTCAACAAAGTGGCAGGCTACGAACTTTTTTATGATCTATTACTTCTGCAAAAATACTCTGTCAGGCATTGGCCCATCGCAGAACAGGTATTAATCGGCAATATTTCTGCTTTGCTGGCTCAGCCAGTTAATCACTTCGTCTATTCGCTGCTCATCCACCATCATATACAGTGGTGTTGCGCCGAGAGTCGCCTGCTGACGTCTTAGCCAGTTATATATTTTTACCTCATCTCCATCAGCATAAATATAGAGAAGCTCATACACATATATAAATTGCTCGGCATATTGCCATTGCTGACTATCCCGCGGTATGTATTTATTCGCTGACACCAGATCCCCAATATCCTTACACTTGGCATGCAGAATTCTGGCAAGCTCAGCATGATAAAGCCCGAGCATTTGAGAGACTTGCACTAGCGCCAGCGTGAGTGATTTTTCACTGTGATTCACATCCGCCAGCGACAATTGATGCATAAGTAGCTACCAGCCAACAGGCCGAGCCATCTGTGGAAGATCGCCTTCCAGACCAAGTGCGTGGCGCATAAACTTGTGTTTTACAATACCAAGACTATCGACCAGGTTGAGTCCGCTGTTTCGCAACAGCATCAGTGCAGGCTGCTCATTCGAAAAGAGGTTTTTGAAGCCACTCATGCTGTACATCATCAGGCTGTTGTCCGATTTTCGCCAGCGCTCGTATTTTCGTAATGTAGTAAGGGATGACAGTTTTTTACCACCAGCCCTGGCAGCTATTAACACTTCGGCCAGTGCGGCGGCATCGAGTATCCCCAGGTTAACGCCCTGCCCCGCAAGCGGGTGAATGGTATGGGCTGCATCACCCACTAAGGCCAGACCACTTTTCACATATTCATTCGCGTGACGGCGGATTAACGGGAAGGCCGCACGAGGCCCAATAGATTCAACCTTACCCAGCGTATAATCGAACGCCTGTTCCAGCTCACGGCAAAAACGTTCATCATCCATCGCCAGCAATGCATCCGCCCATGTGTTTTCTGCCGACCACACGATGGAGCATCGACCATCCGTTAAGGGCAGAAAGGCCAATGGCCCCGTGGGTAAAAATCGTTGCCAGGCGGTATCCGCATGATGCCGGGTAGACCTTACGACACTTACCACGCCTTTCTGTTCGTAAGCCGCTTTAGAAATATCGATACCCGCTGCGTCACGAACTTTTGAGTTTGCGCCGTCGGCACCTACGAGGAGATTTGTATGAATTTCATTACCATCTTCAAAGACAATGCGTGAACCCATGTCACTGTAAATAATATCTTTGATTACTTCTGGGCATAACAGGTCAACTGTTTTGTGCTCTGTGCAACGCTGATACAGCGAATATTGTATGCCATGGTTTTCAATGATATGCCCCAGCGCGTCGACACCCAGATCAGCCGCATCGAAATGAATCTTGCCATCGCCTGTGGCATCCCATACATGCATATGCTGGTAGGCCGATGCTCGCCGCTGCAGCATACCCTGCCATGCGCCCAGGCTCTCAAACACCTGCTGTGAAGACTTACTGATCGCTGATACACGCAGGTCATATTCGCCACTAATATCAATATCATGTGGCTCTATAGCTTCGACGACAGCAACAGAAAACGCCTGTTGCCCCAGCGCATTGGCCAGCGTCAGGCCAACCATGCCGCCACCCACAATAATCACATCATAATTCTGTTTCACAATGGCAACCTTCGCTGTAAACGATTCATTCGACCGAGTAGCCCCATACTCTGTCGGGCCAGCAGGCTACGCAGTGTTGGTAAAAAGTCGACACAGAGTAAACCCAGTGAACGCGCATGACCAAGTGGCGTGAAGTGATTAGAAAAGATTTTAACCAGTGCATCGGTCAGCGTATAAATACGACGCATATCCTTAAAGCGCACTGCATGGTATTCGGCAAGTAACAGTTCGTGACCCGCATCATCGGTTTTGACAACCATCTCCGCCAGCTCAGCCACATCACGCAGGGCGAGGTTATAGCCTTGTCCTGCGACCGGGTGTAAAGTGTGTGCAGCATTACCAATGATAACGACTCGACCTTTTGTCAGTGTTTCACTTTCCGTATACATCAGTGGGTAACAATGACGTTGACCGGTTTTTATAATATTGCCGGCGCGGAATCCAAAACGCTGCTGCAAGGCGTTAATGAATGACACATCGGTCATCTGCATGACATCGTTTACATCATCTCTGGAACAGGTCCACACTACCGAGTAACGATTATCCGTCATCGGCAAAAATGCGACGGGGCCGGTATCGGTAAAGCGTTCGTAAGCGATACCCTGATGCGGCTGGTCTGTCATTACATTCGTGATAACCGCCGACTGCTGGTAATCTTTCTGTGTAACATCCAGCCCGGCTAGTGCACGGGTTTTTGATTGCACGCCATCTGCGGCAACCAGTAACCGGGTTTCCAATGACTCTTCCGAGGTTTGCGTTTTAATACGTACACTAACCGTCGACGCTGACTGCTGCAGATCCTCGATTGTTGCCGGGCAATACCAGTCGACATGATCGAGTGACTTTATCTGTTCCATCAATGCCTGGCCCAGTACGCGATTCTCTACCACGTACCCCAGGGCTTCGACATTTTCTTCATGGTGATGCAGTCGCGCTGCACCCAGATAGCCTTTATCGGATATGTGTATGGTTTTTATCGCTTCGAGCTTCTGCTCAAGTTCATGCCAGATTCCCATCGACTCGAGTATGCGACGCGAACCATAGGACAGCGCAATAGATCGATCATCAAAACTGGGCTGGGAGGCTGAATCAAATGCGTATGCTTCAACTACTGCGATTTTCTTTTGTGTATGATTACGCAAGGCGGCGACCAGGCTGGCACCCACCATGCCGCCACCGATAATGATTATGTCGTACGCTTTTGCCATAATTTGACCGCGTTATACACCCGCCATAATAGCTTCAATTTCTTGTGTGGTTTTTGGCAGCCCATCGGTCAGTACATCGTGACCCTCTTTCGTCACAACCACATCATCTTCGATGCGCACACCAATATCCCACCAGCGTTTTGCACCACGGCTACCGTGGGGAATATACAGGCCGGGTTCAATCGTCAGCACCATGCCTGGCTCCAGTAAGCGCCACTCATCGTCTACCTTGTAATCCCCCACGTCATGTACATCCATACCGAGCCAGTGCCCCGTGCGATGCATATAGTACTTGCGATAGGCTTCTTCCTTAATGAGCTTACTCAAAGTTCCTTTCAATAACCCCAGTTCAATCATGCCCTTGGTCAATGTTCTGACGGCCGCGACATGGGGATCATTCCAGTGATTACCGGGCATCACTTTCTTGATGGCATCCAGGTTAGCCTGTACTACCAGGTCGAATATTTCTTTCTGTGCTTCACTGTACTTACCGTTTACCGGAAAGGATCGTGTAATATCCGCATCATAACCCTGGTATTCACAACCCGCATCGATCAGCACCAGCTCACCATCATTGAGTGGCATATTATTATCGGTGTAATGCAGAATGCAGCTATTGGCACCACCACCGACAATACTTGGATAAGCCCAGGTAGCCCCGTTACGCTGAAACTCGTGCATGATCTCTGCATCCAGCTGATATTCATACATACCCGGTTTACAGATGCGCATGGCGCGCTTATGCGCTTCGACAGAAATTTTTGCCGCCTTTTTCATCAGGCGAATTTCATCACGGCTTTTGAACAGGCGCATGTCATGCAGCAAATAATCCAGTGAGACAAATTCGTAAGGTACGTGAGCCCCGGAGCGCGACTGTTTTCGCAACGTGTTAACCCAGTCCATGACGCGCTTGTCGAACTGTGGGTCCAGCCCCATGGTGTAATAGACACGCTCGCAGGACTCCATCAGTCCCGGCAGAATGTCATCGATATCATCAACCGGAAAGGCATCATCTGCACCATACTGCTCTATAGCGCCCTGTGGTCCACAACGGCGACCATGCCAGATTTCCTGTTCTTCGTCTTTATCTCGGCAGAACAGAATATACTCGCCATTTTTTCGACCGGGGACCAGCACAATCACAGCTTCTGGCTCAGTGAAACCGCTGAGATAGAAAAAGTCGCTATCCTGCCTGAAGGGGTGATCGACATCCCGGTTACGCACTCTCACCGGAGCTGCGGGCAGGATGGCTATGCCACCATCACCAATACAACGTATTAACTGTTTGCGATGACGTGCATGAATTTTCTGATTCATAAACTTCTTTCACTCGTTACTTTTAGGAGGAGATTAACATCCTCTGCGACACTCGTGTATTGCCGCCTGATATATTGTGGCCTAATGTATTTCTGGTGACGGCTGGCGCGATGGCTGCAGTTCTTCATTTATCAATAGCACACCCATACGCACGTATTCGTAAATTTGCATATAGGCCTCTTCGTCTGCCTCATCAACGGCTGCTGCATCTTCTTCAGTATGTGCCGCTCGACCGATTTCGACCAGATCCCGCAAAAGCTCCGCGGTATCTTCTGGCAATTCACGGTCATCTTTCAGGCCACCCTGGGCCAGCCCATAGGTAAATCCCTGACACCAGCTGGCCAGTGATTCAGTGCGTTTAGCCAGTGAGACATCATCCTCGGGCAACAGTAGCTGAAAGTCTGCCTCGGCATCATTCAGTTGTTCCTGCGTACTCTGCTGCAAGCCGACGAGTAACTGACTGGCTTCCTGTATTAGCAGATTATTCATATCCAACGACTCAAATATCTGCCCGAGCCACTGTGACAGTTCTATACTTCCGGACGCACAGAGCATACCGCACAGGGTGCCATGGCACTCTGCCACAGACATTTCTGCTTCTGCCTTGAGCAAAGCACTCTCAAGACTGTTATAATTCGGTCTGGAAATCATGCGGTTCCCTGTCGGTATTTTGTCACTTTTGCGTCATATTGCCGTGTACCGGGCCAGCGCCCAGCGCAACAGATAATCGCAAGTGATTGTTTTTTATGGAAAATGATAGCGTGTTGCGTCATTTTTGCATTACATATGGTTCTAGCTCCCTGTCCAACGACAGGCGAGGACAGCATATTAACATGCCGTAGTTTAAATCGAATATTTGACCTGCGGCAATTGAGTAACTATATTTAGCACTATGAGTAAAATTAGCCCCCGCAACATCGAAGCACTGGAAAGCAAAGTAGAAGAACTACTGGAACTCACACGCCAGCTTTCCAGAGAAAACGCCGAACTCAAAGAGCAATTGCAGGATATCCGCAATGACCGCTCTCACCTTGTGGAACAGAAAGAACAGGTTCGCACACAGGTCGAAGGTATGATTGCCCGACTCAAAACACTTGAAACTGCCTGATAAACATCGTATTTTATCCCTGCATTTCAACGTTTGTTTTTGAGACCTAGTCTATGGGCGACAGTAGCCTGAACATAAAAATAATGGATAAGGACTACCGCGTCGCCTGCCCTCCGGAAAAGCAGGCTTCCCTGCAGGAGTCGGCCGAGTTTCTGAATGATCGCCTTAATGAAATCAAGGACAAAGGCTCAATCATTGGCACCGAGCGTATTGCCATTATGGCAGCCCTCAACCTGGCCCACGAACTGCTGGATAGCAAAGAGTCCCTTAACGAGCTTAGCGATACCGACATGCGCGTCGAGAATCTGAATAAAAAGATCGACCTCATGCTTCGGGATTTACGCGTATCGTAGCCAAGCGACGTTTTCACCTGTTATACTAACTGACAACAAACCGAGTTAACGAGTTTGGGTGCTTCTGTGGTGTTCGTAAGCGAACTTATAAAACCCTTGAGCCTTACTCATCGACCCCGGGAATAAGTCTGCCTTTGCTGTGTGCATTACCGTTCGACGGGAAGCCTGATACAACGGCGCGAGTTCCCACTTGAACTTCTGGTTCAAGGTTCGTGAGTGCTGCTACGGCACTTATGGTTGCACCCACCTATTCCAGGCCCTGCTCATACGCAGGGCCTTTTTACTGATAAGAAGAATATCCAGGAAACCCGCCATGGATACCCAGCCTGATCAGCAAAAGGCACAGCAACGCGCACAACTGCGACGCCAGTTACGCCAGCAACGACGTGAACTCGATGCAGAGACCCAGCTGCGTCATGGTGCACATCTGTATCAGCAATTACGTCACTGTGATTTGTACCGCCGCAGCAAGCGTATTGCCGCATACCTGCCGGAAGATGGAGAAATCGATAGCGGTTATATTATTCACAATGCATGGCGCGCCAAAAAACAGATATACCTGCCTGTCTTATCACCTTTCGGCAACAGCCTGTACTTTGCCCCTTTCCAGCGCGGTAGCGCCATGCGCAAAAACCGTTTTGGCATTCCCGAACCCGATAGCCACCCTCGCCACTGGCTACGCGCTCGCCAGCTGGACTTAATCCTGATGCCACTGGTAGGCTTTGATAAACAGGGGAATCGCCTCGGCATGGGTGGAGGCTTTTACGACCGAACACTCGCATTCACCCGCTATCAGGCAAATTCACATCGCCCCTATCTGATTGGGCTGGCACACCAGCTGCAGCAGGTTGACGCACTGGACTATCAGCCACATGACATTGCCATGCAACTGATCGCCACTGAGCAAGGCATTATTTACTGCTGATCAACCGCTGCCGGGCTGAGAAACATCTTATAGGCCGGGTTATCACTTTCATCCCACCAGTTATAACCCAGCTCATCGAGAAAACCACGAACCTCAGCCCGTTCTGCCGACGGCACCTGCAGCCCCACCAGCACACGGCCATAAGCCGCGCCATGGTTACGGTAATGAAACATGCTGATATTCCAGCGCTTGCCAATGTGCGCCAGAAAATCCAGTAATGCACCGGGGCGCTCCGGGAACTGGAAGCGATAGAGAATTTCGTTATCGATATTGCTGGCATGGCCACCCACCATATAGCGCACATGTAGCTTGGCCATCTCGTTATGACTCATGCAAAGCACCGGGTAACCCTTATCTCTGAGTTTTTTCGTAAGATCTTCCAGCTCAGCAAAACCTTCTGCCAGCTGTATACCGGCAAACACATGGGCCTGCGTATCATCGGCATAGCGGTAGTTGAACTCCGTAATACCCCGCTTGCCGATAATGCGACAGAAACGCAGAAAACTTCCGGGCTCTTCTGGAATCGTGACACCAATCAGGCCTTCGCGCTGCTCACCCAGCTCGGCACGTTCAGATACATGGCGCAGCCGATCGAAGTTCATATTGGCACCACTGTTAATAGCGATCAGCGTCTGCCCTGTCACCTCACGTTCCGCGACATATTTCTTGATACCGGCCACCGCCAGTGCTCCGGCTGGCTCGGTAATCGAGCGCGTATCATCGAAAATATCCTTGATGGCGGCACAGATCTCATCGGTACTCACCGTAATCACTTCATCAACCGTCTGCTTGGCGATACGCCAGGTTTCCTTGCCAATCTGCTTAACCGCCACACCATCCGCAAACAGCCCCACCTGCGGCAGAATCACCCGACGCTTCTTCTCCAATGCCGCAGCCAGGCAAGCCGCCTCAACTGGCTCAACGCCAATCACCTTCACCTCCGGGCGCAGATACTTGATAAAAGCCGCCATGCCTGCAATCAGGCCACCGCCACCCACGGGGATAAAAACCGCATCGATATCCTCCGGGTACTGACGCAGCAACTCTACCGCAATGGTGCCCTGACCGGCGATCACATCCGGATCATCGTAGGGATGGATAAATGCCAGTCCCTCGTCCTGCTCCAGCTTATGTGCATGCTCAGAAGCCTCATCGAAGGTATCGCCAAACAACACCGCCCGGGCACCATAGGAACGCACCGCCTCAACCTTAATTCGCGGTGTGGTTTTCGGCATAACAATGGTCGCCTTCACTCCTAGCTTGCTGGCAGCCAATGCCAGCCCCTGAGCATGGTTACCCGCCGAGGCGGCAATCACGCCCTTGAGCTTGCCATTGGCACGTTTGAGCTGGAACAGCTTGTTATAGGCCCCCCTGAGCTTGAATGAGAAAACAGGCTGCAAATCCTCCCGTTTCATCAGCACCTGGTTGTCCAGTCTGCCGCTCAGGCGTCGGGCGGGTTCCAGCGGGGATTCGATAGCCACATCATAGACACGGGCACTAAGGATTTTTTCAATGTATTTTTGAGTCATGGAGGCTAAAAGGTTATTATTCGCTATTCCGATTGATAGGAACGAGTACTATGACGCAAGATGAAATGAAACGCAAAGCCGCCGAAGCGGCAATGGAATATCTCGTTGAGGATGAGATCATTGGTGTTGGCACCGGCTCGACGGTAAACCACTTCATCGACTGCCTCGCCGAGGTAAAAGGCAAGATCAAGGGCGCGGTTTCCAGCTCCGAGGCCTCAACCAAACTCATGCAGGAACGTGGCATTGAAGTGCTCGATCTGAACCAGGTCGACTATATCCCCGTCTACGTCGATGGTGCAGATGAGTCCAATCACAACCTGTCGCTGATCAAGGGCGGCGGCGGTGCACTCACCCGTGAAAAGATTATTGCAGGTGCCAGTGAAAAGTTTGTCTGCATCGCTGATGAAAGTAAGCTGGTTGATGTGATGGGCAAGTTTCCACTACCCGTCGAAGTCATCCCAATGGCACGTAGCTATATCGCACGTAAGCTTGCCGCCATGGGTGGTCGCCCGGTCTGGCGTGAAAACTTCATTACTGATAACGGCAACGTGATTCTGGACGTTCACGATCTGGAGATCATGGAACCCATCAAGATGGAAAATGAAATCAACAGCTGGGCGGGTGTTGTCACCTGCGGCCTGTTTGCCAACCGCGGCGCGGATGTACTGATTCTGGGTACACCGGATGGCGCACGCACTGTAATGCCAAAATAATCCCATCTAAAATACCCCGTGGGCAATGCACGCCATTGCCCACATTTCCCCCACTCATACACACCTGACACACCGAGAATAGCTATACTCATGTAAACAACATGTGGATAGACCTATGGACCTTGGGTTTCATGCCGGTGTCACACTTATTCTCACCTTTTTTGCACTCTATTTATTTTCCCAGGACCGTTTTCGCCTGGAAACGTCTGCTCTATTTATACTGGTTAGCTTAAGCCTGTTATTCACGCTGTTTCCTTACACCCGGTATGACGGCAGCGTATTACAGGCCACCGATTTCTATGCCGGATTTGGCCATGAGGCTCTGATTGCCATCTGTGCACTGATGATACTCGGCAAGGGCATGGAAACCACCGGCGCGATACGCCCGGTGAGCCGCGCACTGGCCAGTTACTGGAGCCGCGGCCCACGGCTGATGTTTCTAATGGCGTTGTTGTGCGGTGCGATACTCAGTGGTTTTCTCAATAACACACCTATCGTGATTATGCTGATCCCTATACTCATTAGCGTGTCACTGGCGAACCAGTCGGCTCCTTCAAAAGTATTAATGCCCATGGGATTTGCCACATTGATTGGCGGCATGTCGACCACCATCGGCACTTCGACAAACCTGCTCATCGTAGCCATTGCTGCCGACATCAGCCTGGTCAGGTTTGACATGTTCGATTTCAGCCTTACCGTCATCCTGGTTGGCAGTATCGGCCTGCTGTTTTTATGGCTTGCCGCACCCATGTTACTCCCCGCACGCAATATCGACCTCAGCAACACCAGCCAGCGAATTTATAATGCCGTGCTATTTCTTTCCGACACCAGCTATACCGCCGGTAAAGATATTCGGGAAATACTCGAGAAAACTGAACATCGGGTCGCAATCCATAAAGTGCGTCGACGTAAAAACCAGATTATTCTCCCTTTACCAACAGTATTACTACAACCGGGTGATGTTTTATTTATTAGCGGCACCGCCGAAGACCTGAAAGATTTTGAATACTGTTTAAAAGGTAAGCTCCATAATATTGATGAAAACCAGAAACTGATTGAGGGAGATTACAGCAATCAGGAAGGTGATCAGATCATTGCTGAGGTTCTGGTCACGACAGATTCTATTCTGGATAACAATTCACTGGACCGCGCAAGGCTCGCCGAGAAATACAATCTGGTTGTACTTGCCCTGCACCGCCTCAACCAGGCGAGCCAGCGCATCAATGACAAACTCAGTAAAATTAATTTACATCAGGGTGACATTTTACTGGTACAGGGTCGGCGCCAGGATCTCGATCTGATTAAAGAAGAAACCCGCCTGCTGGTACTCGACAATAAAATTAATTATGTTTCAACAGCACGCGCCCCACTGGCAATCGCCATCATGCTCGCTGTTATTGGCAGCGCCGCACTGGGCCTTATGCCAATTTCCATTAGCGCATTAAGCGGTGCCTGCCTGATGCTGCTCAGCCGCTGCATTAGCTGGCGTGACATTAACAAGGCCCTTAACGTACAGGTGATTATGATTATCGTGGTTAGCCTGGCACTGGGTCGTGCTTTGATCGATACCGGCGGCAGTGATTATCTGGCGCATCAGTTTGTTGCAGCCACTCAGGGCCTGCATACGATTTACATACTGGGCGGCCTGTTACTACTGATGTCGATCATTACCAATATCGTATCCAACACCGCCGCCGCGGTAGTTGGTACACCCGTTGCCGTTACCATTGCGCAACAACTCGGCGCACCCCTTGAACCTTTTATACTCGCCGTGCTTTTTGGCAGCAACATGAGTTATGCAACACCGATTGGTTACCAGACGAATCTATTAATTTATAGCGCGGGTGGTTATCGCTTTACAGATTTTTTACGCCTGGGAATTCCACTCACACTCATTATGGCCACAGGTTTTACCCTTGTACTGGCCACACAATATTCTCTTTAAACAATTAAAAAAATCTAACGACCAATAACCCAAACGGGTAAAACAAAAACTTTTTCCCTCTGATTTTAACCCGTCCGGGTTATCAGGCTTTATTTTTTTATTTGAATTTCACTCGTCCGGGTAATAGCCAATCAATACACCAGTCAATACAATTCATTTCATTCTTGCTAACAAGAAACATGATTAAAAAATAAATTCAGGGCAAACGATATGAAAACTTTAAAAATCGCTGCGGCTTCAATCGCACTGACAGCTTCTATTAACGCAAATGCAGCTAGCATATTCACTGATTCGTCATGGAGCGTAACCGCTTCCTCACCTGTGGGTGACTGGAATACCAGTCTGGCATTTGATGATTCTAACTGGCAATCTGCAACGACAATTAGCACCGTTGGTGGTTATGATGCAAATGTCATCTGGACATCTGGCGGCCAGTTTTCAACAACAGAAACTCAGATCTGGGGGCGCTATACGTTCAATATCACATCACAGGTGACTAGCGCTATCTGGAACAGTGGTTTCGACGATGATGGCCAGGTTTATATCAATGGCACACTGGTTATCAATGATAATAATGGTAATGCAACCGGCATTTCAAACCTGGATATCACACAGTATCTGGTGACGGGTGAAAACCTGATTGCCTTTAACGCACAGGATAATATCCAGTGGGGTTACAACCATGGCATGTGGGCACAGGTTGACATTGAAACCGTTTCAGCGGTACCTGTTCCGGCTGCAGTCTGGTTATTTGGTTCTGGCCTGATGGGCCTGGTTGGAATTGCACGACGCAGAAACGCTTCTTAATCTGGTGAGCCAATGGGGGACGGTGCTCTTTTTGACTCCGTCTCCTGTTGTGATTAAGAGCGTGAGTCCGCGAATGAACGCAAAAAACGCAAACAGGTTTTATTCATAACAGTTATTAAGACACGGGAAGTTAAAAAATATTCCCTTACAAATGATACTTAAAATTTTAAAATCTTAATTACAAAACACATGGCGTTTTTTTGCGTTCATTCGCGGACAACAGCTTTTATCTAAAGCAGAACTTTTTCAATCCCACCCTGCTGTACTTTTTTATAGTACTCTGCCTGCCAGTCTTTTCCGAGTTTGTGTTTAGCCAGCTCGACCATTATGTAATCGACTTCAAGCCCGGTATCTTCACCGTAACGAGACAACCCCTGCTGACAGGCCGGGCATGAAGTCAGCACTTTTACATTGCCTTTTTCTGCACGTTCCTTACCCGTTAGTTCACGAATTCCTTTTTGCAGTTCATTCTGCTTGCGGAATTTTACCTGCGCCGCCACATCGGGTCGCGCTACGGCAAAGGTGCCTGATTCACCACAGCAACGGTCAGACAGCAGCACATTCTGCCCCATTAACTCGCTTGCGACTTTCACACCTTCATGATGCTTCATCGGTGTATGACAGGGTTCATGGTAAAGATACTGACTACCCTCGACACCCTCCATTGCAACGCCCTTTTCCATCAGGTATTCGTGAATATCCATAATGCGGCAGCCGGGGAAAATCTGTTCAAACTGATACTGCAATAACTGATCGATACAGGTACCACAGGAGACCACCACGGTTTTTATGTCGAGATAATTCAGCGTGTTTGCCATACGATGGAACAGTACGCGATTACTGGTGGTAATTTGCTGGCCTTTTTCGATATTGCCCGAAGAGGTTTGTGGATAGCCGCAACACAGATAACCCGGCGGTAAAACCGTTTGCACACCGACTTCGTATAGCCAGGCAAGCGTTGCCACACCGATCTGGCTAAACAGTCTTTCAGAGCCACAACCAGGAAAATAAAAAACCGCTTCGCTATTGATATCGGTTTTCGCAGGGTCACGCAGGATCGGAATGTAATCACTATCTTCAATACCCATCACCGAACGCATGGTGCCACTAGGCACATCGGATGGCATCGGCTTACTGAAGAACTGAATCACCTGCTCCTGTATTTCAGGCTTACCCGTAGTGGATGATGGACGACGTTTACCGGGCAACAAACCGGGAACCAGCTTTAATAATTTTCGTACACTGCGCTGACCAAAATAACCCGCATTGATCAAGACCGCATGCATCGCTTTCACCTTACCTGGTGAAGTCATATTCAGATAGGCCATCGATAACTTTGTACCGATGTTTTCTCGCCGTTGTTTCTGCGCTTTTAGTATATGACGCATCTTGATGGTGACATCGCCAAAGTCGATATTTACCGGACAGGGATTTAGACAGCGATGACAGATGGTACAATGATCCGCCAGATCATTCATTTCATCGAAGTGACGAATCGAAACGCCTCGGCGTGTCTGTTCTTCGTATAAAAACGCTTCAGTGATCAGGCCGCTGGCCAGTATCTTGTTTCGCGGTGAATACAGTAGATTCGCTTCGGGCACATGTGTTGTACATTCGGGCTTACATTTTCCGCAACGCAGACAGTGTGCAATGGAATCGTTTAACTCTCCCAGCTCACTTTCTTCAAGAATCAGGGCTTCCTGTTTTAACAGGCGTAACGAAGGTGTATATGCTGACTCAAGATCACCTTTACCACGCTGCAATTTTCCACGATTAAAGAAATCCTGCGGATCAACTTTTGCCTTGTACTGTGCAAGCGCATCCACTACACCATCTTCAAGATACTGCAGTTTGGTAATACCGATTCCATGTTCACCGGAAATAACCCCATCCAGTTCCCCAGCAAGATCCATCACTTCATCGACAATGCGCTCGGCTTCCTGCATCATGGCATAGTCGTTGGAGTTAACCGGGATATTGGTATGTACGTTACCATCACCTGCGTGCATATGCAGCGCTACGAACAGGCGGCTCGATAATACCTGCTGATGTATCTCGTCGAAACGCTGGCGCATAAAATTCAGTTTTTCACCACTGAATAAATTTTTTAACGGCCGCTCGATTTCCCTGCGATAGGAAATACGAATATCACGATTCAGTATCGCATCGATTATGCGCGTGTCCTGACGGTTCTGTAAGGCTTCCTGCTCATTCTCGAGAAGCTTATCAAGCAGTGATGCCACTGGCGTTTCAAAACTTTCCAGCAATGACTGCCAGCGCTGACGAGCCTTGTCGATCAGAGCGAGCGCCTGCTCAAAATGTTCTTCGATATAGTTCGCATCATCGGTTCGTGGCGATGCCTTTTCCTTCTCGAGGTATTCACTGAGCGCATCCAGTAACGCAAGCTTGTTACGAATCGACTGACGCACATTGATGGTTTCGATACCCTCAGAGTAGTCGGCCAGTCGATGCAATGGAATCACCACGTCTTCATTAATCTTGAACGCATTGGTATGAGCCGCGATAGCCGCAGTACGACTGCGCTCTGACCAGAAACTCTTACGCGCCTCGGCACTCACCGCAATAAAGCCTTCCGCATCACGGGCATTGGCCAGCCGCACCACCTGGGAGGCGGCTTCCGCTACCGCGTTTTCATCATCACCGACAATATCAGCCACCAGCAGCATTTTTGGCAAGCTGCCCCGGGCGGCCTTGGGACTGTATTTAACGGCACGGATATAGCGATCGTCGAGGTGCTCAAGCCCCGATAACATTACATCCGGGTTGCCATCCAGGTAATCTTTGATTTCGACGATGGCGGGCACCGAGCGGCGCAGGTCCTGGCCGTAAAATTCCAGCGCCACGGTACGAATCTGTTTTGGCATGGTGTGCAGCAGGAATTCGGCGGAAGTAATAATCCCATCGACGCCTTCTTTCTGAACGCCGGGCAGGCCACCGAGAAACTTGTCGGTCACATCTTTGCCCAGGCCTTCCTTACGCAGTGACGCACCCTTGAAATTTAATAGTTCAGGCTCGCCGATTGGCTTGCCATTATCCGCATCAATATGACTAACTCGGAATTGAACATCGGGCTGCTCATGTATCTTTCCGCGATTATGGTTAATGCGCTCGACTTCGAGCCAGTTACCATCGGCTGTGACCATGCGCCAGGACACCAGGTTATCCAGCGTGGTACCCCACATAACCGCTTTCTTGCCGCCGGCATTCATGGCGATATTGCCGCCAATGGTTGAGGCATCCTGGGAGGTCGGGTCTACGGCGAACACATGTCCATGACGTTCTGCCAGGTCAGACACGCGTCTTGTCACCACGCCGGCCCCGGTATGCACGACAGGTACCGTGCCCTCGACACCGGGAATCTCACGCTGTTCCACCTCACCCAGCGCCAGCAGCTTCTCGGTGTTGATAATGGCGGTATTCTGATAGAGGGGTACAGCACCTCCGGTATAACCCGTACCGCCACCCCTGGCGATCAGGCTCAGGCCCAACTCAATACAGCGCTTCACCAGGCGAGGTACTTCTTCTTCGGTATCCGGGGTAAGCACAACAAAGGGGAATTCGACGCGCCAGTCGGTGGCGTCGGTGACATGGCTAACACGGGCCATACCACTGAAATCGATATTATCTTTACTGGTAACCTTCGACAGCCTACGTCGCGCCTGCTCGCGCAGGTCATTCTGGCTGGAGAACCAGTCGGCAAAGCGCTTCACCGCCTTACGGGCATGCTCAGCCAGCTCCAGCGCTTTCTCGTTGCCATCTGCCCTGTCGATAATCTGCTGGATGCGGTGATGCAATGCGGCAATCAGCTGCTCTCGGCGACGGCGATTTTCCAGCAGGTCGTCCTGCAGGAAAGGATTGCGCTCGACCACCCACATATCCCCCAGCACCTCGAACAGCATGCGCGCCGAGTGGCCGGTGCGGCGCTCACCCCTGAGCTCGTTAATCAGCGCCCAGACGGGTTCTCCGAGGAATCGGATAATAATTTCCCGGTCGGAAAACGAGGTGTAGTTATAGGGTATTTCCCGTATACGCGAGGCGCTCATGCAGTGGACATCAACTCGAGGTCTTAAAGGCTGGGCATTTTAGCATAATTTACGCCATGCCCAACCGCCGTGTTGCTATGGGCATT
>JBFHWF010000043.1:0-20062 GCA_041589175.1 Gammaproteobacteria bacterium | reverse complement strand
TGCCGGACAATCTCAAGGCGACTCACGTGTCGCTATTCGATGGTTCGCTACAGGGTATTCATCGCACGGATAAACCCGCTTTCGGCTTCCAGGGGCACCCCGAAGCCAGCCCGGGCCCACATGACGTGTCGCCGGTGTTTGATCACTTTATCGAGTTGATCGAGGGGAAAAACTAACGGTTGTTTTTTTCCGCGAATAAACGCAAATAAACGCGAAATTTTACAGGGAGTAAATGAGCAATGGAGAGCATATCAAGGCGAGTTATACAGTGTGCATTTGAGGTTAGTAACCGGTTAGGAGCAGGTTTCCTGGAAGCGGTTTATGAGAAGGCACTCTGTATTGAGCTGAAAAGGCGGAATATTGCATTTGAGCAGCAAAAAACGGTCGATGTTTTATACAGGAATGAGTGTGTCGGGACTTATGTCACCGACCTGCTAATCGAGAATAAACTTCTCGTAGAACTGAAAGCAGTCAACCAGTTAACCTGTCAGCATGATGCACAGGTAATGAATTATTTAAAAGCAACAGGCTTGCATGTTGCGTTGCTTTTAAATTTTGGTAAAACCAAATTAGGTATACGTCGCCTGGTGTGGCAATACGATGAAACAGAGAGAATATAAATTGAAACCAATTGCGTTTATTTGCGTTCATTTGCGGACCCTCATGCTTTTTTCATTGAAGGTGATACGCCATGCCTAAACGTACAGATATCAATAGCATCCTGATCATCGGTGCAGGCCCTATCGTGATTGGCCAGGCCTGTGAGTTTGACTATTCCGGTGCACAGGCCTGTAAGGCATTACGCGAAGAAGGTTATCGGGTGATCCTGGTGAACTCGAATCCGGCGACGATTATGACCGACCCGGGCATGGCGGATGCAACCTATATCGAGCCGATTCACTGGCAAACGGTTGCGCGTATTATCGAGAAAGAAAAACCCGATGCGCTGTTACCAACCATGGGTGGTCAGACGGCACTTAACTGTGCACTGGATCTGGATCGTGAAGGTGTACTGGAAAAATTTGGCGTAGAGCTGATCGGTGCGAGTAAAGATGCCATCGATATGGCGGAAGATCGCGAGAAGTTCAAGAACGCGATGGAAGAGATCGGCCTGGAGATGCCCCGTGCTGCCGTTGCACACAGTATGGAAGAGGCCTATCAGGTGCAGGCGATGGTCGGCTTCCCGGCGATTATTCGTCCGTCGTTTACCATGGGCGGCTCCGGTGGTGGTATTGCTTACAACAAGCAGGAATTCGAAGAAATCTGTAAGCGCGGCCTGGAACTATCACCAACCAATGAACTGCTGGTGGAAGAATCGATTCTCGGCTGGAAAGAATACGAGATGGAAGTGGTGCGCGACAAAAATGATAACTGCATCATTATCTGCTCCATCGAAAACTTCGATCCCATGGGTATTCACACCGGTGATTCGATCACCGTTGCACCGGCACAGACACTGACCGATAAAGAATACCAGCTGATGCGTGATGCCTCCCTCGCGGTACTGCGCAAGATTGGTGTTGAAACGGGTGGTTCAAACGTACAGTTTTCGGTCAACCCGCAGGATGGTCGTATGACCATTATCGAGATGAACCCGCGCGTGTCGCGTTCATCGGCACTGGCATCGAAAGCCACCGGGTTCCCGATCGCAAAAGTCGCGGCCAAGCTGGCCGTCGGTTACACGCTGGATGAATTGCGTAACGATATTACAGGCGGTGCAACACCGGCGTCGTTCGAACCCACCATCGATTACGTGGTCACCAAGGTACCGCGTTTTACCTTTGAAAAATTCCCGCAGGCCGAAAACCGCCTCACTACGCAGATGAAATCTGTTGGTGAAATCATGGCGATTGGACGCACTTTCCAGGAGTCATTGCAGAAAGCGTTGCGTGGTCTGGAAATCGGTGTGGATGGTCTGAATGAAATCCTGCCTGAAGATTTATCTGATGACGAGATGAAAACCATTCTGCGTCAGGAATTACAGCAGCCCGGCGCGGACCGCATCTGGTATCTGGCGGATGCGTTCCGTCGTGGCGTAGAATATGAGCGTATCCAGGAACTGACACATATTGACCCGTGGTTTCTGGTGCAGGTACAGGATCTGGTGCAGATTGAGGATAGCCTGCGTGGTCGTGAACTCGCTTCCATTGATAAAGATGAAATGTATCAGCTCAAGCGCAAGGGATTTTCCGATCGTCGCATGGCGTCGCTAATGGGCGTTACTGAACACGATGTGCGTGCGCATCGCCAGTCGCTCTCTATTCGCCCGGTATTCAAACGTGTGGATACCTGTGCGGCAGAGTTTTCGACCTCAACCGCTTACCTTTACTCGACTTACGAAGAAGAGTGTGAAGCGGATGTCAGTGATAAGGAAAAAATTGTTGTACTCGGTGGTGGCCCGAACCGTATCGGTCAGGGAATCGAGTTTGACTACTGCTGTGTGCATGCAGCACTGGCAATGCGTGAAGATGGTTACGAAACCATTATGATCAACTGTAATCCGGAAACGGTTTCTACAGACTTTGATACTTCCGATCGCCTGTATTTCGAACCGCTAACACTGGAAGATGTACTCGAGGTACTGGATAAGGAACAGCCGAAAGGCGTTATCGTGCAGTACGGCGGCCAGACACCGCTAAAGCTGGCGCGTGACCTGGAAGCGGCCGGTGTACCGATCATTGGTACAACGCCCGACAAGATTGATCTGGCGGAAGACCGTGAGCGTTTCCAGCAACTGATCGAAAAACTGGGGCAGAAGCAGCCACCGAATCGACTGGCGCGCTCCGCCGATGAAGCGGTGACACAGGCGGAGGAAATCGGCTACCCGCTGGTGGTGCGTCCCTCGTATGTGCTCGGTGGTCGTGCGATGGAAATTGTGCATAACGAAACTGATCTGCGTCATTACATGGATACCGCGGTATCGGTATCCAACGATGCACCGGTACTGCTGGATCGTTTTCTTGATGACGCGGTGGAGGTCGACGTGGATGCGATCTGCGACGGCAAGGATGTACTGATTGGTAGTATCATGGAGCATATCGAGCAGGCGGGTGTTCACTCCGGTGACTCAGCCTGTTCCTTGCCGCCTTACAGCCTGTCAGCTGACATACAGGATCGACTGCGCGAACAGACCCGTGAGATTGCGCTGGAAATGCAGGTCGTTGGCCTGATGAATATCCAGTTCGCGATTCAGGGTAACGAAATTTATATGCTGGAAGTGAACCCCCGTGCGTCGCGCACGGTACCGTTTGTGTCCAAGGCAATTGGCGTACCACTGGCTAAGGTAGCTGCTCGTTGTATGGCGGGTGTATCGTTACAGGCACAGGGTGTGACCGAAGAAGTCGTGCCTGCTTATTATTCTGTGAAAGAATCGGTATTCCCGTTCGTTAAGTTCCCGGGAGTTGATCCATTGCTGGGGCCTGAAATGAAATCGACCGGTGAAGTGATGGGCGTAGGACGAAGTTTTGGTGAGGCCTTTAACAAATCACAGCTGGCTGCCGGTGTGGAATTGCCGGATACTGGTCGTGTTTTCGTGAGTGTGCGCGAGCGTGATCGTGAAGGGGTGGTCGAAGTTGGCCGCATGCTCAAAGAACTGAATTTTGAAATTGTATCGACGCGAGGCACAGCGGCAGTATTGCGTGAACACGGCGTGGAATGTACCCAGGTTAACAAGGTGTACGAAGGGCGTCCTCACGTCGTAGATATGATCAAGAACGACGAGATTGACCTGATTTTTAACACGACGGAAGGTAAACAGGCGATTGCCGATTCCTATACGATTCGTGCCGCTGCACTGCAGCATAAAATCAGTTATACAACCACGCTGGCCGGTGCACGTGCGACTTGCATGGCATTAAAATCAAAAGCTGAAAATGATGTAAACCGTCTACAGGATTTACACCAGGAGGTAGCTAAGTGAATAAAGTTCCCCTAACCGTTCGCGGTGAAAAGATGCTGATGGATGAGCTGAAAAAGCTCAAGACCGAAGACCGCCCACGTATTATCGAAGCGATTGCGGTTGCCCGTGAGCATGGCGACCTGAAAGAAAACGCCGAGTACCATGCGGCACGTGAGCAGCAGAGTTTCTGCGAGGGTCGCATCAAGGAAATCGAGGGTAAGCTGTCTAATGCAACGGTTATCGATGTCACTACGCTGAATGCCAATGGTAAGGTGGTATTCGGTGCAACGGTTGATCTGGCCGATGAAGAAACTGGCGATGAAATCCGTTACCAGATCGTGGGTGAAGACGAGGCAGATATCAAGGCAAACATGATTTCAGTCAGTTCACCGATTGCGCGAGCACTGATCGGTAAGCAGGAAGGTGATGTTGCTGAAGTTCAGACGCCGGGTGGTGTGCGTAGCCTGGAGATCGTCGAGGTTCACTACATCTAGTCGATGTCGCGAACCTGCTGAAGAGCCGTTGGTGTTTAGCCAGCGGCTTTTACTTTTTAGGTAGTTCGATTTTTGGCTTTTTGGTGTTGCGCTTGAACAGCGTCAGGGTTTTGCCGATTGACTGTATTTTTTGCGCCGCGGAAGCCTCGCATAATTGTTCGATCATTGCCTTGCGACTGTCGCGATCTTCACCGGCAATCTTGATCTTGACCAGCTCGTGATGTTCCAGGGCAATATTCAGCTCATTTAGCAGGCTCTCGGTCACGCCATGCTGGCCGACCATAATGACGGGTTTCAGGTGATGGGCGAGGTTGACGAGGTGCTTGAGTTGGGGTTTGCTGAGGGTCATGGAGGTTCTCGGTAAAACGTAATCAACTATTATATCACCGGATGTATCGACAGGTTTAAGTTTATCAGGCTGAAAAATTATGGCGCGTAGTAAATCCAGCAATAACTGGCTGCGGGAACATTTTGATGATGAATACGTCAGGCAGTCACAGAAAGACGGCTACCGTTCCCGTGCGGTTTACAAGCTTAAGGAAATCGATGAGAAAGATCACCTGCTCAGGCCGGGTATGACCATCATCGACCTGGGTGCTGCTCCGGGAAGCTGGTGTGAGTATGTGGTACGCCGCCTCAAGGGTAAGGGCAGGGTGATTGCACTGGATATCCTGCCGATGGAAGCGATGGATGGCGTGGAGATCATTACCGGGGATTTTCTTGAGGATGAGGTGTTCGAAGAATTGCTTGCCACCCTGGGTGATGATCGTCCAGACCTTGTAATCTGCGATATGGCCCCCAATATGAGTGGACAGCAGGCAATCGATATTCCGCGGGCCATGTATATGGCCGAACTGGCGCTGGATCTCGCTCAACAGGTCGTGAAACCTGGCGGCGGTTTGCTGGTCAAACTGTTTCAGGGTGAGGGCTTTGAGGAATATCTCAAGCAGATGCGCCAGCAGTTCACGAAGGTCGTCATGCGCAAGCCAAAGGCTTCGCGTGCCAGAAGTAAGGAAATTTATGCCCTTGCCAGTGGATTTAAAGGTTAAAATACCCCCTTCTCGCTGGCGTTTACCCGGTCTGTGTAGTAACTTTTTATATTAATGTCCAAATAACCGAGGTGTTGTCTTGAACGACCTGGTCAAAAACCTGATTCTCTGGGGGGTTATAGCCCTCATTCTGCTATCAGTCTTCAGTAATTTCTCCCAGCGCGCTACTACTGGCGCCGAAGTCTCCTATTCCGACTTTATCTCTCAGGTGAAGAGCGGCAATGTGGCGGAAGTTGATATTTCCGGCCGTGAAATCACCGGTAAAACCCGTGATCTCAAGCCATTCCGTACCTATAGCCCGGAAACGGATAACCGCTCGATGATCGGTGATCTGCTGGAAAACAATGTTCGCATCAATGGCAAGGCGCCTGAGCAGCCTTCATTGTTAATGAATATCTTTATTTCCTGGTTCCCATTCCTGCTGCTGATTGGTATCTGGATTTTCTTTATGCGCCAGATGCAGGGTGGCGGCGGTGGCCGTGGCGCTATGTCATTTGGTAAGAGCAAGGCCCGCATGATGGGCGAAGACCAGATCAAGGTGACCTTCGCTGATGTCGCCGGCGTGGAAGAGGCAAAAGAAGAAGTGGGTGAGCTGGTCGAATTCCTGCGTGATCCTGGCAAGTTCCAGAAACTGGGTGGCCAGATCCCCCGTGGTGTGCTGATGGTTGGCTCACCGGGTACCGGTAAAACCCTGCTGGCCAAGGCTATTGCCGGTGAGGCCAAGGTGCCGTTCTTTACCATTTCCGGTTCTGACTTCGTTGAAATGTTCGTGGGTGTGGGTGCATCCCGTGTGCGCGACATGTTCGAGCAGGCCAAGAAACACGCACCCTGCATTATCTTTATCGATGAGATCGATGCCGTGGGCCGTCATCGTGGTGCCGGTCTGGGTGGTGGTCATGATGAGCGTGAGCAAACCCTGAACCAGCTGCTGGTGGAAATGGACGGTTTTGAAGGTAATGAAGGTGTAATCGTTATTGCCGCGACTAACCGCCCCGACGTACTCGACCCCGCGCTGATGCGCCCCGGTCGTTTCGACCGTCAGGTGGTTGTGCCATTGCCAGATGTACGTGGTCGTGAGCAGATCCTCAAGGTGCATATGCGCAAGGTGCCTGCGGCAGATAATGTTAAGGCCAACCTGATTGCGCGCGGTACACCGGGCTTCTCAGGTGCAGACCTGGCTAACCTGGTGAACGAGGCAGCCCTGTTTGCAGCGCGTGAAAATAGTAAGGAAGTGTTTATGGAACACTTCGAGCGCGCCAAGGACAAGATCATGATGGGCTCCGAGCGTAAGTCCATGGTGATGTCTGATGACGAGAAGAAACTGACCGCATACCATGAAGCCGGCCACGCCATTGTGGGACGACTGGTACCGGATCATGACCCTGTCTATAAGGTAAGCATTATTCCCCGTGGTCGTGCCCTGGGTGTGACCATGTTCCTGCCGGAAGAAGATCGATACAGTTACAGCAAGCGCCGCCTCGAAAGCCAGATTTCCAGCCTGTTTGGTGGACGTATTGCCGAGGAACTGATCTTTGGTCTGGATAGCGTCACTACAGGTGCGTCGAATGATATCGAGCGGGCTACGGATATTGCCCGTAACATGGTGACCAAGTGGGGTCTGTCGGAAAAGCTGGGCCCGCTGGCCTACTCGGAAGATGAGGGTGAAGTGTTCCTGGGTCGCTCCGTGACCCAGCATAAGAACATGGCGGATGATACGGCTCGTGTTATCGATGAAGAAATCCGTGATTTCATTGATCGTAACTACGAACGCGCCGAGTCCTTGCTAAAGGATAATATGGACATTCTGCATTCCATGTCGGAAGCCTTGATGAAGTATGAAACCATCGACACCGACCAGATCGATCAACTGATGGATCGTAAGCCGGTTAGTCCACCTCGCGACTGGAGTGATAACGACGATGGCGCCGCATCCACTGGCGGTGGTAAAGAAGCTGCCGAAGATAAGGGTGATGGCTCTATCGGAGGTCCAGCCAGCCTGCACTAACAGGTCGAGCTGTCTGAACGTAAAGCCCCGGTTTTATCAGCTGGGGCTTTTTATTGGACACTATTAAACGTCTTGGTACAGTATCCTGATAATTTTATGAGCAAGCTTTTACCTCTGCTAAACAAACCAGAACCTCTGTTGATGGGGATTCTTAATACCACACCGGACTCGTTTTCCGATGGTGGAAGGTATACCTCTGTGGACGCTGCATTAGCGCAGGCAGAGCGTATGATTGCAGAGGGTGCAGCTATTATCGATGTCGGTGGTGAGTCGACCAGACCCGGGGCGCAACCGGTCAGTGAGCCTGATGAGATCGAGCGAGTTGTGCCCGTAATTGAGGCGATACACCAGGCGTTTCCCGATACCGTCATTTCTATTGATACCAGCAAGCCAGCGGTGATGCGTGCAGCGGTCGAAGCGGGTGCAGAGCTGGTGAATGATGTGAACGCCCTGCGTGCGGATGGGGCGGTCGAGACCTGTGCCAGACTGGGGGTAGTTGTCTGCCTGATGCATATGCAGGGTGAACCCAGGACGATGCAGCAGCATCCCGTGTATGCTGATGTGGTTGCTGAAGTGGCTGATTTTCTGGCGCAACGTAAACAGGTGTGTATAGAACAGGGAATTGATCAGGCGCGGATATTACTGGATCCGGGCTTTGGCTTTGGTAAGTCGCTTACGCATAACCTGCAATTGCTTAAGCATCTGACAGAGCTGCATAGTCTGCAGCAACCGCTGCTGGTTGGGATTTCCAGGAAATCCATGTTAGGGGCTGTTCTCGATGGCGCGCCTGTCGATGAGCGTCTCTATGCCAGCGTTGCCGCACTGGTGCTGGCATGGGAGCGGGGAGCGAAAATATTCAGGGTGCATGATGTTGCGGCAAGTCGTGATGCGCTAAACGTCTGCGAGGCCATGCGGCAGGTCGAAGAACTGGCAAACAATAGACATAATAATTAGATAGGTACAGGGGAATGGCGAAGAAATATTTTGGAACAGATGGTATCCGTGGTCGTGTCGGCAAGGGGCAGATGACGCCGCAGTCGGTGATGAAGCTGGGCTGGGCTGTGGGTCGTGTACTCGCCAGTCGTGGCAGCAACCTGGTGGTGATCGGCAAGGATACCCGCCTTTCAGGATACATGTTCGAGGCATCGCTGGAAGCGGGGCTATCTGCGGCGGGCGTCGATATTCGCCTGCTCGGTCCGATGCCAACCCCGGGTATTGCCTATCTGACGCGTACCTTGCGTGCATCGGCCGGTATTGTGATCTCGGCATCCCACAATCCTTTTTATGATAATGGTCTTAAGTTCTTCTCGGCTGAGGGCACCAAGCTGGATGATGATCTGGAAGACGAAATAGAAGCCATGTTTGAGGCAGAAATGGACATCGCTGATGCCGCATCACTGGGCAGGGCCGAACGCGTAGATGATGCACAGGGGCGCTATATCGAAGCCTGTAAGGCGACGATTCCGATTGGTACGTCATTTAAGGGTTTAAGAATCGTACTCGACTGCGCCAATGGCGCTACCTACCATATTGCACCAAATGTATTTGCCGAACTGGGCGCAGAAGTTATAACCATAGCGGACAAACCAGACGGACTAAATATCAATGCAGACTGTGGCTCCACACATCCCGGCAACCTGTCTGCGGCAGTGTTGCAGCACCGGGCCGACCTGGGTATCGCATTCGATGGTGATGGTGACCGTGTCATGATGGTCGATAAACAGGGGCAGGTCATTGATGGTGACCAGTTGCTCTACATTGTTGCGCGCTCACGACTTAAGGCGGGACTGTCTCAGGGTGGGGTCGTGGGGACCCTGATGAGTAATATGGGGCTGGAGGTTGCGATTCGTGAGCTGGGGCTCGAGTTTGAGCGAAGTGCTGTGGGCGACCGCTATGTTATGGAAATGCTCAAGGAAAAAGGCTGGTGTCTGGGCGGTGAAAACTCTGGCCATATCATCTGCCTGGATCGAACCACCACAGGTGATGGTATTGTTTCGGCACTACAGGTGCTCAGTTGTCTGGTAGAAAATGGTGAAACCCTGGAGCAGGCATTATCCGGCATGTCCATGTTCCCGCAGGTACTGATTAATGTGCCCCTGCCGATCCGAACCGACCCTATCAAAGAAGCTTCCGTACAGCAGGCGGTAACCGAGGTTGAGCAGCAGTTGAATGGGCGTGGACGTGTCCTGCTGCGTCCATCGGGTACGGAGCCGCTAATTCGGGTCATGGTGGAAGGTGAGGATGAGAAAGCTGTGCAGGGCTATGCCCAGCAGATTGCAGATGCAGTTTCTGCCTCTGTTGCGCACTCGGCACCAGGCTAAGGCTGTGAGACAGATGCTAAGCTGCTGTTTCTCGGCTATGTGTCACATTCATAACCCAAATCTTGCATACAGACCCCGCTGCCAGTAAACTGTGCGGCCTTTACAAATATGAACTGGAGTGCAGAACATGCGTCAGCCTATGGTAGCCGGTAACTGGAAGATGAATGGTTCCAGTGATTCAGTGAAAGAGCTCATTTCAGGTATCAAGGATGGAATGGGATCGGTAAACAATGCTGAAGTGGTTGTCTGTCCTCCTGCTGTGTATATTCCACGTGTATCCGGTGCAACAGATGGCAGCGATATCAAAGTGGGTTCACAGAATATCTGTGACCAGGACGCGGGTGCATTCACCGGTGAAATATCCGGTGCCATGCTGAAGGATGTCGGTTGTGAATATGCCATTATTGGTCACTCCGAGCGCCGTGCACTGTATGGTGAAAGCGATGAGCTGATTGCAAAGCGTTTCGCAGCGGCACGCCGTAATGGCATCAAGCCCATCTTCTGCATAGGTGAGACACTGGAAGAGCGTGAATCAGGTATTACCAATGATGTATGTGCTCGCCAGATTGATGCGGTCATCGCACTCGAAGGTGTTGAAGCGCTCGCCGATGGTGTGATTGCCTATGAGCCTGTATGGGCTATTGGTACTGGTAAAACAGCGACCCCTGAGCAGGCACAGGAAGTTCATGCATTTATTCGTGGCAAAATTGCTGCACTGAATGCTGATGTGGCCGATGGTCTGCGCATCCTTTACGGTGGTTCAATGAACCCTGGCAATGCAGCTGAGCTGATTGGTCAGCCAGATATCGATGGCGGCCTGATTGGTGGTGCTTCTCTTAAGGCAGATGATTTTCTAAGCATCTGTAAGGCAGCGGGCTAGTCCGACTGCAGGTAAAAGGTGACATCGTGATTTCAATCTTACTCGTTATTCATGTGCTGCTTTCACTGGCAATTATTGGCCTTGTGTTACTGCAGCGTGGCAAGGGCGCCGAAGCCGGTGCTGCACTGGGTGGCGGAACATCGGGTTCAGTGTTTGGTGCGCGTGGCGCGGCTAACTTTCTGAGTCGAACGACGGCAATTCTGGCGACCATATTTTTTATCACCAGTCTTGGACTGGCTTACCTGGCATCTAACCAGCATGCCGCGAGTACGGTTTCAACCGGCTCCGTACTGGAGCAGGGTGCAGCACCTGTATCTGATGTTCCCGCCGCGCTGGATATACCCGCCCCGGTTGGTGGTGAGGACGTTCCTGCAGCTGAATAATCGCATTACGCCTGTTCAGGATGAGCAGGCAGGCACAGTCCTGTGCCAGAGGCCTTAACGGGTCACCAGTGGATGGTTGTATTGTTCGGATGCTTCTGAACATCAAATGCCGATGTGGTGAAATTGGTAGACACGCTATCTTGAGGGGGTAGTGGCGCAAGCCGTGCCGGTTCGACTCCGGCCATCGGCACCATTTATAAAAGGTGGCACAAAGTATGTCATCACATTCTCGGGGTAACCCGTCTATATTTGTATTCAGTGTGTTATTGCTACCACATGGCTTGCCCTGTGGTAATCATGTGTGTTTCTATGCTGTGAATCGACATGATGAACAGTGATATCAACAAGGTTTGATATAAATTAATAATATGCGAATACTCTGAATTAGATATGGGTTTTCAAATTTATATTTCGTAATATTAATCCTGCTATAAAACACGCTAATAAAACGCACTTATCGTGTAATACACATATTAAGTGATGACAGACGGAGGCTTTTTTAATAAAGTCTCTGACAACATATAAATACAAGAGCTTGCCATGTCGACAGAGACCTGGGAGAAAAAATAGAATGCTCGAAAATTATATACCGGTCCTTATTTTTATTTGCCTGGGTCTGATTGTTGGCCTGGTAATGATAACGCTGGGTGGTTTTATACTGGCGCCCAGTAAACCCAATCCAGAAAAAAATTCACCTTATGAATGTGGCTTCTCGGCATTTGAAGATGCTCGCCTGAAGTTTGACGTTCGTTTTTATCTTGTTGCTATTCTGTTTATTATTTTCGATCTCGAGATAGCGTTCCTGTTTCCCTGGGCGATTGTGCTCGACGAAATTGGCCTGTTTGGGCTATTAGCGATGGGGCTATTCCTGGCAATTCTGGTGATTGGCTTTATTTATGAGTGGAAAAAAGGGGCGCTGGAATGGGAATAGAAGGTGTTCTCGAAAAAGGTTTCGTAACCACCCAGGTTGATACCGTTGTTAACTGGGCGCGTACGGGTTCCATGTGGCCCATGACGTTTGGTCTTGCATGCTGTGCTGTGGAAATGATGCAGGCAGGTGCTTCGCGTTACGACCTTGATCGTTTTGGTATTCTGTTCCGTGGGACGCCGAGGCAATCAGACGTGATGATAGTGGCGGGAACGCTAACAAACAAAATGGCACCCGCACTGAGAAAGGTGTATGACCAGATGGCAGAGCCCCGCTGGGTAATTTCCATGGGTTCCTGTGCTAATGGTGGTGGTTATTATCACTACTCCTATTCTGTTGTTAGAGGGTGCGATCGTATCGTACCTGTCGATATTTATGTACCGGGTTGCCCGCCCACAGCAGAAGCCTTGCTGTATGGCATCATTCAGTTACAGAACAAGATTAAGCGCACCTGTACCATAGCGCGATAAAACAAAGAAACGCGATAAGCGAATACAATATGACACACGCAGAAACACTCTCGCAAAAGCTGTCACAATGCTTCGGTGCGAAGTTGCAAAGTAATCATTGTGCCTACGGTGAAGTCACGATTGAAGTTGCGCCACAGGATTACCTGTCGGTGTGTCGTGAACTTCGGGATAATACGGATTTTGCTTTTGAAATGTTAATCGATCTGTGTGGTGTCGATTACTCAGCTTATGGCCAGGATGAATGGAAAACCAATGCGTCAGCCAATGGCTTTAGTCGAGGTGTAAACACGGCTACTCATGGGCGTCTCAAGTTCGGTGATTCAATACCTTCTGATGATAATCGGAAACGCTTCGCAGCAGTCACACATTTGCTTTCTATTAATTTAAATCAGCGGCTACGTATTCGTGTGTATGCTGATGACAATCATATGCCTGTCGTTCCTTCTGTTGTGGATATCTGGAACTCTGCCGACTGGTTTGAGCGCGAAGCCTTTGACCTGTTCGGTATCCATTTCGATGGGCACCCTGATCTGCGTCGCATTCTTACCGACTACGGTTTTGTCGGTCATCCCTTCCGTAAGGACTTCCCATTAAGCGGTCACGTCGAGATGCGTTACGACCCGGAGAAAAAACGAGTGGTCTACGAGCCAGTGAGTATTGAGCCCCGAGTCCTTGTGCCTCGTGTTATTCGTGATGATAACCGTTATAAAATTCCTGAGGACGAAGAGTAGACAGCATGCCAGAAATTCGTAACTACACCTTAAACTTTGGTCCTCAGCATCCGGCGGCACACGGTGTACTTCGCCTGATTCTGGAAATGGATGGCGAAGTCGTACAACGTGCCGATCCTCACATTGGTCTGTTGCACCGTGCAACGGAAAAACTTGCCGAGTCCAAGCCTTATAACCAGAGCATTGGATATATGGATCGACTCGATTATGTGTCCATGATGTGTAATGAGCACGGTTACCTGCTGGCGATCGAAAAGATGCTGGATATCGAGGTGCCTGTTCGTGCGCAGTATATCCGCGTAATGTTCGATGAAATTACACGACTGTTAAATCACCTGCTGTGGATAGGTGCGCATGGCCTTGATGTCGGTGCGATGACCATGTTCCTGTATGCTTTCCGTGAACGTGAAGACCTGATGGATGTATACGAAGCAGTTTCTGGTGCGCGTTTACACGCAACTTATTATCGTCCGGGTGGTGTGGCACGCGATCTACCAGACTCCATGCCCCAGTATAAGGCATCGAAATGGCACAGCCAGAAAGAAGTGAATCGACTCAATGAGAATCGCAGTGGTTCACTGCTCGACTTTATCGAAGACTTCTGCAATCGTTTTCCCGGGCATGTTGATGAATATGAAACCCTGTTAACCGACAACCGCATATGGAAGCAGCGTCTGGTGGATATCGGTATTGTTTCACCTGAGCGGGCACTGCAGCTTGGCTTCACCGGCCCGATGTTACGTGGATCAGGTATCGAGTGGGACTTACGCAAGAAGCAGCCTTACGAAGTTTATGATCAACTGGATTTCGATATTCCCGTGGGCACCAATGGTGACTCATATGATCGCTACCTTGTGCGTATGGAAGAGATGCGCCAGTCGAATCGAATTATTCGCCAATGCGTCGAATGGTTAAGAAAGAATCCCGGCCCGGTAATGGCGGATGATCATAAAATCACCCCGCCACGTCGTGAAGAAATGAAAGCGGACATGGAATCACTGATCCACCACTTTAAGCTGTTTACCGAAGGTTACTGCCTGCCAGCAGGTGAGGCCTATGGCGCCGTCGAGCACCCCAAAGGTGAGTTTGGTGTTTACCTGGTATCCGATGGCGCGAATAAGCCGTATCGACTAAAGATTCGCGCGCCTGGTTTTGTACATCTCTCGGCGCTGGATGAAATGACGCAAGGCCATATGCTGTCTGATGTGGTAGCCGTTATCGGCACCCAGGATATTGTATTTGGCGAGATAGACAGATAGGACATGGGAATGAGTAACACAGACGAAAATATGCTAAGCGCCCATACTATCGAAGAGATCGATGAATGGATCTCGCGTTATCCCCCTGAGCGGAAAAAATCGGCGGTGCTAGCAGCCCTGCGTGCCGCACAACACCAGAATAATGGTTTTCTGACAGTGCCGTTGATGGATGCGATTGCCGATTACCTTGAGCTTTCAAAAATCGAAGTTTACGAGGTTGCCAGTTTCTACTCCATGTACGAACTTGAGCCCGTAGCACGCCACAATGTTGCTGTGTGCACCAACGTGTGCTGTATGCTGATGGGTTCCGATACCATCGTTGATCATCTGGAGAAAAAACTGGGAATTAAACTGGGTGAGAGTACGGCGGATGGTCGTATCTACCTGAAGAAAGAAGAAGAATGTCTTGCAGCCTGTGCCGGTGGGCCCATGATGCAGGTCAATCATAAATATTACACTGAGCTCACCCCGGATAAGGTGGATGAGATCATCGACGCGCTGGAGTAAGCATGGCTAACGAAGTTTGCTACGCAACCCTGCAATTTGATTCCGAACAATGGTCTTATGAGAACTACCTGAAGATCGGTGGTTATCAGGCCTGGAATAAAATTCTCGACGAAAAAATGTCACCCGAGGATGTGATTGAAATCGTCAAGGGGTCAGGATTGCGCGGCCGTGGTGGAGCAGGATTCCCCACGGGCCTCAAGTGGAGTTTTATGCCGCGTAATGCACCGGGTCAGAAATACATTGTCTGTAACTCGGATGAGTCTGAGCCAGGTACCTGTAAAGACCGTGATATTTTACGTTTTAACCCTCATGCGCTGGTGGAAGGTATGGCGATTGCCGGTTACTGCATCGGTGCTACGGTTGGATATAACTATATGCGTGGTGAATTCATGGATGAGCCTTACGAACGTTTTGCTCAGGCCGTGAAAGAAGCTTACGCCAATGGATATCTGGGTCGAGACATAAAAGGCACAGGTGTCGATTTTGATCTTTACCCAACACTGGGTGCTGGCGCATATATCTGCGGTGAAGAAACCGCTTTACTGGAATCACTTGAAGGTAAGAAGGGTCAGCCACGATTCAAGCCACCCTTTCCGGCTAATGTTGGCCTGTATGGCAAACCCACTACCATCAATAACACGGAATCACTTTCCTCGGTGCCGAGTATTATTCGAAATGGCGCAGAGTGGTTTAAAAACTTCGGTGTGGAAAATTCGGGTGGTGTGAAATGTTTTTCTGTTTCCGGGCATGTCAACAAGCCAGGAAACTTCGAGATCAATATGGGAACACCATTTAAGGATCTGCTGGAAATGGCAGGTGGTGTAAAAGATGGTCGCAAACTCAAGGCGGTTATTCCTGGTGGTTCTTCTGTGCCCGTAGTACCCGCCGAGGTGATGATGGAGTTGAACATGGATTACGATTCCATTGTGAAGGGTGGTTCGATGCTGGGCTCTGGTGCGGTCATTGTTATGGATGAAACCACCGACATGGTTAAGGTACTGCAGCGAATTTCGCGCTTCTATTACTCCGAATCCTGTGGTCAGTGTACGCCATGTCGTGAAGGTACCGGCTGGCTCTACCGTATGCTAACGCGCATCGTAGAAGGAAAAGGTTTGCCAGAGGATCTGGATAAGCTGGATGATGTTGCTTCAAAAATTGAAGGTCGCACGATCTGCGCTCTTGGCGATGCGGCAGCTATGCCAGTGCGCAGTTTTGTGAAGCACTATCGGCATGAATTTGAACATTATATCGAACATAAACGCAGCATGGTGGAAGGCGCATAATGTCTGATGACATAGTCACATTTACAGTTGATGATATTGAGCTTGAGGCACCCAAAGGCTCAATGTTAATCAAGGCTACCGATAAGGCAGGAATTCATATTCCTCGCTTCTGCTATCACGATAAGCTATCGGTTGCGGCGAACTGCCGTATGTGCCTGGTAGAAGTTGAAAAAGCACCCAAGCCTATGCCGGCCTGTGCAACACCAATCATGGAAGGTATGGTTGTGCACACCAAATCACCCAAAGCGATCGCTGCACAAAAAGCGGTGATGGAATTTCTGTTAATTAATCATCCGCTCGATTGCCCCATCTGTGACCAGGGAGGTGAGTGTGAATTACAGGATATCTCCATGGGTTATGGTGGAGATGACTCGCATTACACCGATATAAAACGTGTTGTATTCGATAAAGATATTGGCCCGTTGATTAGCACCGAACTCACACGCTGTATCCAGTGTACGCGTTGTGTGCGTTTTGGTGAAGAAATTGCCGGCATGCGAGAACTTGGCATGACGGATCGTGGTGATCGTGCACAGATAGGCACCTTTATAGAAAAGAGCGTCGACTCGGAAATGTCGGGCAATGTGATCGATATCTGCCCGGTGGGTGCGTTAACAGCCAAACCTTCTCGTTTCTCCGGACGAGCGTGGGAGATGCAGCAGCATGCATCGATTGCACCTCATGATTCTGTTGGCTCTAATATTTTTATTCATACTCTCAACGGTCGTGTTACACGGGTTGTGCCCCGTGAGAACGAAGCCATTAATGAAGTCTGGATTTCCGACCGTGACCGTTTCAGTTATCAGGGTATCGCGGCTGATGATCGCGCACTCACACCCATGCTTCGTCAGAATGGTGAGTGGGTCGAAACGGACTGGGATAGTGCATTGCATGCAGCCGCAGAGGGTATTCAGTCGGTACAGAATCAGACATCGAAAGATGAGTTAGGCTGCTGGATATCACCAACAGCAACGCTGGAAGAACATTTCCTTGCACAGAAACTGTGTCGTAAAGCGGGCAGTAATCATATTGACCACCGTTTGCGTCAGCTTGATTTTTCTGATCAGGATTCAGCGCCTGTTATGCCCTGGCTGGGCCGTGATATCGAGACTATTGAACAATTGCAGGCGATATTACTGGTCGGCTCGCACATTCGAAAAGAGCAGCCACTGATTGCTCATCGATTCAGAAAGGCCTTCCGTCATCATCAGGTGAAAATTTCTGCGGTTAATCCGCGTAAGTTTAAATGGCGATTTAAGACAACCAATGAACTGGTGTCATCTGCCGAAGGTATGGTGAAAAACCTGGCGGCCATTGCCAGTGCGGTTGGTGCCGAGCAGGCAAATGTTGCCGAGCTGATCAGCAGTGCTGAAGTCGGCGAATCACATAGAGCGATAGCCGATGAATTGAATACTGCCGGTGAAGCGGCAATGATTTTTGTGGGCAATATTGCCAGTCAGCATCCCCAGTTCTCGATCCTGCGAGCCCTTAGCTCAGCTATTGCACAGAAGACTGGTGCTACCCTGGCCTATCTACCCGAAGCTGTTAATGCAGCTGGAGCCTGGCTTGCGGGGAGTGTGCCGCATCGTCTGCCAGGTGGAAGCCGTGCGAATGCCTATGGCGCGACTATTGCTGATATGGTGACGACGCCGAAAAAGGCTCTGATCACCATTAATGTCGAGCCTGAATTTGATCTGGCGAATCCGGCGGCCGCCGTAAAAGCGGCTAAAGCTGCCGACTTCTGCGTCGCGATTACACCTTATGTTACTCAGTCGATGCAGGACTATGCCGATGTGATATTGCCGATGGCAGCATTTGCAGAAACCTCAGGTACGTTTGTGAATGCCGAAGGTGCATGGCAGAGCTTTAGTGGTGCCACGCAGCCCCTGGGTGAGGCGAGACCGGCCTGGAAAATATTGCGCGTGCTCGGAAATCTACTCAACCTGGATGGCTTTGATTATCTGTCATCGGATCAGGTGCGTGATGAGCTTCAGCAGTTATGTCAGAACATACAGCTGGATAATGCAGCCCCCGCCGATGCGGCACTGGCTGAGCTCGGGGCAACGAGCGGTCTGCAACGAGTTGGCGAAGTGCCAATTTATGCGGTTGACTCACTCGTGCGGCGTGCAACCGCATTACAGAAAACAAAAGATGCTGACCAGTCCAGCGTGGTGATTAATTCCGCTCTGGCAGAAAAGCTGGGCGTCACTGAGGGTGGTAAGGTGAAGTATGTGCAGGCCGGTAATAGCGACTATGCATCGGTGAAAATCGATGATGGTATAGCTGATGACTGTGTCTGGCTACCTGCCGCACTGGCTATCAGTATTCACATGGGTGACACCTTCGCCCCAATCGAGCTGGAGAAAGCCTAGATGGACTGGATTATTTCAACAGCAATTTCAATTTGGGAATGGTTACCAAACTGGTTACAGGTACTGAGTGAGAATCTCCTGTATATCGTTATCGTGATGGTTCCCCTGATGCTGTCTGTAGCCTATGTAACCTACGCAGAACGTAAGATCATTGGTTATATGCAGGTTCGCCTTGGGCCAAACCGTGTGGGGCCAAAAGGCTGGTTACAACCGATCGCTGATGCCCTTAAGCTGATGTTCAAGGAAGTGATCATTCCAACCAACTCGAATCGTTTCCTGTTTCTGATTGCACCGATTCTAACGCTTGGGCCTGCGCTTGCAGCCTGGGCTGTGATTCCCTTCTTTGAAGGTGTGGCGCTAGCCAATGTCAATGCCGGGCTGCTGTATATACTCGCACTGACTTCAATGGGGGTTTACGGTGTCATCATCGCTGGTTGGGCATCGAATTCCAAATATGCCATTATGGGTGGACTGCGTTCTGCTGCGCAGGTGGTCGCTTATGAAATTGCCATGGGCTTTGCACTGGTTGGTGTGCTGATGGCGGCTGGAAGCCTCAACCTGGGTGAAATTATCGCTAAACAGGAAGGCGGTTTCTGGAGCTGGTTCTGGTTGCCATTATTGCCCCTGCTGGCGGTTTACTTTATTTCCGGTGTAGCGGAAACCAATCGTGCGCCATTCGACGTGGCTGAAGGTGAGTCGGAAATCGTTGCCGGTTTCCATGTGGATTATTCCGGTATGGCCTTCGCGGTGTTTTTCCTCGCGGAATACGCCAATATTATCCTGATCTCGGCGCTGACATCACTGATGTTTTTTGGTGGCTGGATGTCACCCTTCGGCTCGCTGGCTGATCATGCCATCCTCGGTAATGGCATTCACTGGTTTATCGTCAAGACCATGTTCTTTATCTATATGTTCCTCTGGTTACGCGCAACGTTTCCCCGTTATCGTTACGACCAGATCATGCGCCTGGGCTGGAAAGTGTTTATTCCGGTCACTATCGTATGGCTGTTCGTTGAAGGTGTCATGGTTGTGCTCGAGGTAGGGCCCTGGGCAACGTCAGCTGCAGCAGCGGTAGCAGGATAGGAGTTGAATGATGCGATTAATTAAACATTATCTCAAAAGTTTCCTTTTCCTTGAGCTGCTCAAGGGAATGAGTGTGACGGGACGTTACCTGTTCAAACGTAAAATCACCCTGCAGTACCCGGAACAGAAAACACCGATTTCACCGCGCTTCCGTGGGTTACATGCACAACGTCGTTATGCCAACGGCGAGGAACGCTGCATTGCCTGTAAATTATGCGAAGCAGTATGCCCCGCACTGGCGATTACCATTGATGTGCAGGAGCGCGAAGACGGATCGCGTCGTACATCACGTTATGACATCGACCTGTTTAAATGTATTTACTGCGGTTTCTGTGAAGAGGCTTGCCCGGTTGATGCCATCGTAGAAACCGACATATTCGAATATCACTTCGAAAACCG
>JBFHWF010000042.1:0-20180 GCA_041589175.1 Gammaproteobacteria bacterium | reverse complement strand
GGTATTAGTGGCAAGTGCTAGCAGGCAGACCAGGTAAAGCTTCTGTCTCATATGTTATTAGTCTCGATAAGTTGTCGTGGGTGTCATGGTATGACGTTATCGAGATCACACAGCAAACTGTGGGCCAACTGTTAAGTCACTAATAAACCTGAGTATTTTTTTAATGGGGCAGGTGACAAAGTGGGTGATATGACACAGTGTTGTGGCAAATGACGTGCGCAGGATTAAAAAACAGTGATTGACCTATAGGCAGTGCGACGGGATTCAGGTACATTCGGGAGTCGTGAATTCACATGGAATAAAGGAATCTTTAAATGCAAGATACGTCTCTAAAAGCCGTGATTCAAAAAGGCTTTGATACGGTTGCCAGTGGCTATGATCATCCTGCCCTGGCTTTTTTTCCGCAAACGGCCAGTCGAATGGTAGATTATCTTCAGCTTGAGTCGCACCAGCAATTACTTGATGTCTGTACTGGTACCGGCGTTGTTGCGCTACAGGCCGCACAACATTTACCTGATGGGCAAGTCACCGGAATTGACCTGTCAGATGGTATGCTCGAGCAGGCGCGCCGTAAAGCTCACGCTATTGCGCTAACTAACACGCGCTTTATGCAGATGGATCTGGATTCGCTTGAATTCAGTGCGGAGAGTTTTGATGTTGTTACAAGCAGTTTCGGTCTGTTCTTTATGGATGATATGGGGCGAGCATTATCTAATATGAATCGGGTGCTTAAGAAAGGCGGTAAACTTGTGATTAGCAGCTTTACTGGAGAGGCTTTTTCACCCTTCGCAGACCTGTTTGCCCGTCATTATGAAGAAACCGGGCGAGATGTTCCGCGTATTTCCTGGAAGCGACTGGCGGAAGAGCATCTTATCAGTGAGGTGTTTGCAACGGCGGGAATCGATCGAGTTGATTTTCACCATGAGCCGTTAGGCTATCATATGAATTCATCGGATATGTGGTGGGATGTAGTATGGAACGCGGGCTGGCGCAGTCTGGTTAATCTATTATCGGAGCAGGAACTTCAGGCATTCAAGGCACGTCATCTAGCCGCAGTTGATGAATTGCTTGGTAAAGAAGGTGCCTGGTTTAATACCGAAGTTATGATAGCTATCGGTCATAAGGAGAGTTAAGTATCTAATCATTGTAATCCGGTACAGCGGTCATGCTGAGTGATATGCGTGTACCCTTGCCGGGTTCCGATTGCAGAGAAAGTTTGTGATCTAGCAGCTTGGCAAGGCGCTTAACAATCGCTAGCCCGAGACCAAAGCCTTCGCCCATTTTGCTCCCACCGGCAGCTCTATAAAACTCATGGAAAATTTGCTGGTGATCCGTACTGTCTATACCGATACCCGTGTCTTCTACAATTAGCATGAATCCAGTGTCTGTTTTTTCCTGATACAGTTTTACCTGACCTGACTCCGTGTATTTTATGGCATTGGAGAGGAGATTAACCAGAATACGTTTTAACAGATGGTGATCAGACATAACGGCCTGTGGATCGGGCTGTATATAAAGATCAAGCTGTTTCCTGTTTGCCAGTGGTTCGAATTGCTGTTTAAGTTCATCAAACAGTTCTTGAAGATCAGTGTAGTCAATAGACGGTTCGATGTTTCCTGTATCAAGTCTCGATACTTCCACCAGTTCATTGAACAGTGCATGCAGTGACTCGATATTGCATTTCAGGTTGTCGAAAATTTCCGGGTAATTTTCTTCTCCAATATGACCCTTAAGTGCAGATACCAGTAGCTCCTGAGCGACTAGTGGTTGTCTGAGATCGTGACTGGCAGCAGCGAGGAAGCGAGACTTTGATCGATTCTCATCTTCAGCAACGGCTGTGCGTTTCTGCATGGCTTCAGCCAGACGTCTGTTTTCCAGCCCCATGCGAAGATAGCTGATAAATCCCCTGTGAGATGCCTGGTAGAATGCATAGAGTGTGATGCCATAAAACAGGGTAGTAATGGCCAGTAAGGCATGTACGAAATCAAAATCCAGTAATAACCTGAATATAGTGGTAATGAGTATGGGCGCCGCCAGTAGAACAAATGCTGGCCGGTAGGTATTCATTCTTATTGCAACAAGTGCAATCGCAAAGAACAGGAATAACAGTAGAATCAGTTGGTAAATGAGATCATCAGGGTGATAAAGAAAATAAACGGAAGAGCTCCAGCCAAGGCCACTGAGTAATGCCAGAAAGTTAAACCAGCGTTGCCAGTATTCGTTTGAAAATTTTTCAAGCCCGGACTGGCGGTATAATATTAATAGAATAAAACCTGTACCTCCCGTAAACAGCAGGGCAATCGATAACCAGAGAAGTATGTTGTTACTCGGCAGGTGTCCCCAGAAAAAAACAGAGAGAAGTATTGCAGTGATGCCAGGTAATATGATGATACCGGGTAGCTGGCGATAGGCAATTGCCAGCTGCTCTTGAATGATTTCTTGATTATTATTTTCCATGTGGAAATACACGAGGTAAAAATTACGTGGGCCAGCTACTTATATCTGGACGATGTCTATCCTGGGCTGTGAAAATCCAGATTCACTCAAGTGTTCCCTGCTTAGCCATTAACTTCAAAGTACATCATTAAATACAGGTAATTGCACGGTAAAACTCGTTTCCTTATTGCGGTATACAACAGCCTGATATTGTTATGAAGTCATTCGGTTGTATTTAAAGCTGCTGATATGCCCTGTTGGCAGGGCTTTGGCTGTCATCGACGTTAGTGTGATGCTGCTTTGGGAAATTATCCTAATCTGACCAAAGGTAATGAGTCGTTGTGTTTGTCATGATTCTGTGCAGAGTCAGTTAGTATAACGTCCCTGACGAGCCAGACTATTGAGTCGCGCACGTTCAAGAATTGCGGCTTGCAGAGCATCATCATTTTCAGACTTGCCCATCCATGCCTGCAGGGCTGGTTGCTGAAGTGCGCGACCATAGGAGATGCTGAGTTGCCAGGGGGCATTATCGGCAACTGTATTGAGTGCATTCAGGTTCACGGTGGCCTCCTCGGGTGACTGGCCGCCCGACAGGAAGTTGAGGCTGGGGACAGCGGCTGGAACCGTGCGTTTTAAAACTCGGAGGGTTTCCCGGGCAACTTCTTCAGCGGGTGCGGTGCGTAAATCACTCCCTGGCAACACCATATTGGGTTTCAGAATCATGTGTTCCAGCGTTACCTGGTGCTGATGTAAAGCGTGAAAAACGGAATGTAAAACCCGTTCGGTAACCCGGGAACAGTCCTGGATATCATGTTTTCCATCCATCAAAACCTCCGGCTCGACGATGGGCACGACCCCAAGTGACTGGCAAACGGCTGCATACCGCGCAAGCATTTCCGCATTGGCGCTAAGGCCTAATGGTGTGGGATTAGTGTCGCTTATGCTATAGACCTCTCGCCACTTGGCGAATCTTGCGCCTTTTTCCTTGTAGGTGGTGAGACGTTCTGCAAGACCATCCAGACCATAGGTTATGCTGTCACCCGGTGCGCCAGCTAAGGGGCCTTTCCCCTTATCGACCTTGATGCCGGGTACTATGCCCTGTGCCGCTGCCAGTTGTGGAACAGGCGTACCATTGTCATCACACTGATCCAGTGTTTCCTCAAAGAGTATGACGCCGCAGATGTAATCGCCTAGTCCGGGTGTGCCGATGAGTTTGCTACGGTAGTGTCGGCGATTTTCCTCGTTCGATTCGACATTAATGGCCTTAAATCGCTTTGCGATAGTGGGAGCGCTTTCGTCTGCGGCGAGTATTCCACGATGCGCATCAATCATCTCGTCGATGGTATTTTGCAGTTCGGTTATGGTGTCCGTCATGGTGTGTCCCTCTTCTTTCAGTCTGACTATAGCCTAGCTGATCGTGTTCTACCGTGAGGTTCTGGCATGCTGTCTGATTACTGTAATTTTGTGAATGGTGTCATCGGGAGTTAAAAAATACAGTTAGGCTGCGATAGATCATAAAAATCAATTACTTAATATTAATAATCTAGAAATTATGTGATACTATCCGTGGCAGTCTTCGATACAGGACGCAATCGAAACATGTATAACAGGGATAAAAACAACAATAAATGATAAAACATTCACGCAGGATGTGGTGGTTTGGGGAAAACATTCGGCGATGAATCCAGGGCTGATATGATTCGTATCGTTGTGATAAACGCCAAGGGCGGATGTGGTAAGAGCACAGTATCAACTAACCTTGCGAGCTTTTATGCTTCCAAAGGATTCCAGACGGTACTGTATGACTATGATGAGCAGGGATCCAGTATGCGATGGCTGGAAACACGGCCACAGACGGTGCCTGCTATCCATGGTGTCAAGGCGCACCGTAAAGCTGCCAGAGGGGTAACCCGGAGCTGGCATATGCGCCTGCCCCCGGAAACCTCCCGAATGATTGTCGATACGCCTCCGGGGCTAAAAGGACCGGAGCTGGCCGAGCAGTTGAAAGATGCTGATTATATTCTTATTCCGGTTTTGCCTTCATGGCTCGATATCTGCGCCACGGCAGAATTTCTCCGCGAGCTTATCGTTAACCTGAAAGTTAATCGAGGCAAGTCCAGACTGGCGATAATCACTAACCGCGCAAGGCGAAATACAACGGCCTTCAGGGAGCTGGAAGAGTTTCTGAGCCATCTTAATATACCGGTGCTGGCCCAGTTGAGAGATACGCAGAACTACAACCGGTTTACCAAAATTGGCCTTGGTATCCATGAAGTGAAACACCCGGCTACAGAAGTCGATGTAAAACACTGGCAATCAATCTTTAACTGGATCGAGACCAATGCTAAGAACCGCAGCATACTGGATACTATAAAGGCGGCGACACAGGGTTCTAAAGCACATGCACCTGAGTCGTCACAGGCGCTGGAAGAGGAATCACTTAAAGAAGTGTGCTAGCAGGTGTCGCAGGTGCAGTAAGCAATGTTAGAGCCCAATGCCGATACCAAAATGAAACGATCCCGACGTTTTTCTGTCTTCGACGCGCCATAAGTGGTGTTGTGTCGATTTTATAAGCGGGTAAAGGTAACTGCTTTTACCTACCATTCCTTTTTCAATTTCCCGTAGTGTTCCGAGTACCGTGAGTTCCCGACCAGGTGAGTAATTTTCTGGCTCAAGATAACCATCTTGATGGATAAGGAATCGTCCCAGTGTTTTTTTATCCAGTTGTGGGCGTTGTGAACGATCGAGTGGGTAGGCCAGCATCTCAATTTGCGTATAGTTTTCGAAGTTGCGTGTGCCAAGAATGGTGCCGCCCCATAATAATCGGCTATTACGATATTGAGAAAAATTTGAGGCTGCCATATCAGGTGTAATACTGAGGTCAACCTGTTGAGTGTCGAAACGCAGATTGCCACAGGCCTGCAGCATGAATAACAGGCTGGTAATAAGCAGGGTTTGTTTGATGGAATACGGCATAATAACCTCGCGTTAATAGCGCATTGGAAAATATGGATGGTAATAAGGATGATACCAGGGTGATCTCCACCAGTAGGCGTCCTCTATATCATCGTGCTCTTTTCTTTTGGGCCACAGATAAAGTTGTTCGACATTAACCACAGCATGGTCATAGCTAAACTCTCCGATTTGCAGCGGGCTGTAGCCTGTGATTTTGCCACGTACAGTAATGAGTCTATCACGCTGGTATAGCTGTGGCTCAATAAAGCCTTTTAGCTTAGCGATAAAGCGACCGGAGCTCATGTCTCCCGGAAGCGGTTTACCATCGCTGTCCAGTGGATACGCAATAACGGTTATCTGGGTTTCCTGTGCAAGGTTTTCTGTTGTGAGAATGCTACCTCCCCAGCGAACCTCCGTGTTTTTCGACAGCGCACGGGTATTAACCGCTGGAATCATCTGGTCTGGCACAGGTGCAAGGCGAATGAGCTCAGGCACTGGACTGCTACAGGCAGCAAGAAAAACAATAGTCACCATAAGCAGAAAGCTTGTCAGGCGATAGGCTGCTTTTATATACGAGGTTCTGCTGTTATGGGCTGCTGGCATTTTCAGATTTAGTCGTGGGTTGCTGCTATTTGCTTGCTATAGAATTATATTGTATGCCTGTGCAGGGCAGGAGGCTATGTTTCTCTCTATGTGAAACCAGTCTGGTGTGTGCAGCTGAAAATGGTTTTCAAAGTAACCGTCAAAGGAGGATGTTATGACGATGTTAAATTCAAGCGTGGGCTACAGGGGAAAAAATAATCCGTTTGATGTCGTTAAGGTGCAACAACAGCTCAATGCGCATCTGGGAGTGCTGGCAGGGGAAAGAAAGTTAATCGTAGATGGTATCTGCGGTGCGCAGACCATACTGGCGATACGACGCTTTCAGGTGCAGTTTCTAGGCATGCAGAAACCGGATGGTCGCGTTGATGCTGAAGGCCCAACATTAGCCAGACTGTTTTCCAGTCCACGGCATATTTTGCCAGAGGCAACCGAAGATTACTGGTCGGGAGATAGTCACCAGTGGTCCCATCATAAAAAACTGCAAAGTCTGAATGCAGATTTTTCAGAAAAAGTTCAGGCAGTGCTGGTAAGGCTTGAGTCACTGAGCTGGCGGCCGAAAATTTTTTATGCCTGGCGATCGCCCACAACTCAGTTGAGTCTTTACCGCTCGGGGCGATCCAGGGTGACATTCAGTTTTCATAATGTCTGTGATAAAGATGGGGTGCCAGCGGCCTGTGCCGTTGATGTTATTGACCGCAGATATGGCTGGAGTGATAGAGCAGAAACGACTGAATTCTGGCAGGCACTCGGCGACGCGGCACATCAGCAGAATCTGCACTGGGGAGGTGACTGGAAAAAAGTTCGCGATTATGCACATATCCAGTTTTACCCTAACCAGACGCTGGCACAATTACGTCAGCAACAGCAGGGGATTGCCTGATACCTTATACCATCGGAGGGTACTCAGCATAACAAGGTAAGGGTGACTCACTACTCCAGTTGGCTCTGGAGTCCCAGAATATTCTGGCCTGGGGTTTTATTGGTGCTGGTGTGTCCAGTGAGCCAGCCGGTATGAGTACCCCGTCCAGTTCAGGAACCTCTCTGGGCATGGGGCTTCCACACTGGCTACAAAAGCAGTTATAGAAACGCTCTGCATCAGGTACCTTGTGACGTTTCAGGTGCTCCTCGCCACAAGTCCAGCGTATGCTGGTGGCAGGGCTTATCAGAAGGTTGCTGGCATGCTCCGCGCCAGTGGCCTTGCGACAACGCTGGCAATGACAATGATAAAAGCGCTCAACTATGCCTGTTACTGTATATTTGACTGAACCACATAAACAACTACCACTTATAGTTACCTTAGACATGTGCTGGCTCCTTGCGCAGTGTTGATAAAAGGGGGCGCCTGTGCGCACGATGAACTGCCATGCTAACAGAAAAAATACACAGGATTAAACGGCAGAATTTCCCGAGCTGAGCTATAGATAGTTAAATTAATCGACAGGGTATTGATATGTTGAAAGTCTTGAATGCATTTTTATTGCTGTTTCTATCTTCTACCTATGCGGCGTCGCTCCATGCACAGGTATCTACTAATCTTGGTGTGGCATCGAACTATGTCTGGCGTGGTGTCAGTTATTCTGATGATGGGCCAGCTTTACAGGGCGGGATTGACTGGAGCAATGATCATGGTGTTTACGTCGGCAGCTGGTTATCAACTACGGATGATGGAGTCGAGTCAGACGTAGAATATGATCTTTATCTTGGGCTTGAAAAAGAGCTGGGAGCGGTATCAATTGATCTGGGTGTTGCGCGTTACGATTACATCGACCTGGAAGATGCTGACGTAACTGAGTTATATCTGGGAGCTGAATGGGAGATGGCTAGCCTGTATCATGCCATTGACGGTGACAATGATACTAACTACACAATGTTCGCATATGAAATATCGATCGAAGAATATGCATTAACGGTTTTCTACGGGAGCTGGGGTGATACAGCGGATGGCAATCACTTTGGGTTGCATATCAGTCGTAGTTTTGAATGGTTTGATATGGACCTGAGTCTTGAGCAGAGTGATGAGGATCTGGATGATGATACCCTGCTGTATGTTCTGATAAGTCGTTACTGGGATCTGTAATTACGTTCGTCGGTATAACTTACGTGGCATTATCAATATGCTATATATGCTGATATATGAGTGTCTAAACGATATGTGAGCATGATCGGGAGGTTATATGTCGGTTTCGACTGAGGCAGAAGCAGCACTAAAAAAAATAATTGAACATGGTCCGGGTACAGGATTACGAAAAGCGGCAGATGGCTATCTTCAGGCTGTTCAGTCGGGTGGTGATGGTGTAGAAGAGGCGGGTAAACAGTTCGAAGCCGCTATTGCCAAGGTGCCAATAGATTACCGCAGCCCTGCTATGCAGTGCCTGGATAAATTTAATACCTGCAGGGATGAAGGCGCCGATACAGAAGAGTGTTATGCCGGGCTAGCTATAGAAATTGCCAGTCGCATCGTGCATGTAATATAGCGTGCACTAATACCGATGCGAGACCTATGCAGCTTGCTGATCTCTGATCAGACTCCTGATTACCTGGCGACAGGTTGTAACCTGGCAGTTTTTAGCATGTTTACAGTGTAGTTTTATATGCTTAATATCATCATCTTCAAGATCAAGTATGGCCACCAGAGCGATTTCTTCTTTTTCTTTTTCAGACTGGGCAGCCGATAATAGCTGAATCGTGCTTTTGCCTTCGATGAATCTCAGGCGGGCGAAGCGGGCGATATTGTCAAAATCGTAATAGCCGAGGCAGTTTGGGTTATACAGGGCCATTGGTTTTCTCCCTGGGATATCTGTTCTTATCTTATAAGACCTTATGAATAGATTCTGGTTCCCATAAGGGCATTCTGCTTTGAGCTGAATCAATGGATACTCGTTTGCCGGCTAAAACAGCAAGCTAGCTGAAAATAGGCTTTTTTTCCGAATATTTCTGGATGAGATAAAGATGCTCTGAGCGTATTTTTTTCAGTGGGATAGGGCTCATCAGCTGCAGGCATACATAGAGTGGATCTATACGCACTACCATTGCATCCATATTGAAGGAATCCTGGTCTCTGAAAGTGATTTGTATGGGGGTGGTCTCATTGATTTCGAGATCGGCTGTCTCGTCATAATAAAATTTTACGCCATTTTCAGAGGCATCGAAAATATCAAATCTGGTGCCTTTTATGAGTATTCTCGGGCAGCAGGATCGAGGGAATTCCAGTCGAAAAGATTCGCGTCGTTGCTCAGACATAATTTAACCAGTGTGCAGGCCACAGCCATGTGTCATTATTGTTATTGTTCCGTGGAGCGCGTTTATTATGTTTTAATTAACAATAAATTTCCAGTCTGATGTCGGATATAATGTCCATACAGAGTATGCAGAAATATATTTTGCTGATTGAAACCTCAGTGTTTGAAAGCAAGCAGAGTTTCATTAATAACATAATGCAATTACAGGGCTAGATACACGTGATACAAAAATCATTACTTCAGAAAGCAGTTGATCAAAAGATCATAACATCATCCCAGCTGGAGCCTCTGTACCAGTTTTTAAGTAAGCAGGCAGAGGTTGAGGCAGATGCTTCGGTGCTACATGAAGAGCCATTAAGATTTATACGTAGTTTTGGTGATGTTTTTATTGCACTCGGAGTGCTGTTTTTTACGCTCGCATTTAAGCTGAGTGAGGTAACGGGGTATGCTGGACTGATTCCAGTGGTGGTATTAGTCGGCCTGGCGGAATGGCTTGTGCTTCGTCGTAAGCTGGTGTTGCCTGGTATGGTTATTCTTATATCAATTCTGTATTTTATTAATCAGGTTTTTACATTTGAAGGCGAGCAGACAAGTGTAATGAGTCTTGCCCTTGTTAGTGTTAGCAGTCTGCTGTTTTATCTGCGCTACCGAATGCCATTCAGCCTGTTTCCGCTAGCGCTTTCTCTGGTGCTGATGATTGTCATGCAGGCTGAGCTCGATATTATGCGATCCCCTGTTATTTTAACCGGGCTTGGCTGTCTGGTGCTTGGTTTTGCTTTGGCTTTTGATATACGAGACACAAAGCGTCAGACTTATCTGAGTGATAGTGGTTTCTGGTTGCACTTGCTGGCGGCACCTCTGATTGTTCACGGGGTGATGGCCGAAGTCCTGCTCACTGATAGTGAATGGTTGTCTGACAACGCTAAGCAGATAATCATGCTGTTATTCTTTGTGATTTTTTTTCTACTCGCGTTATTTCTTGATCGCAGGGCGATTATCATTGCCACCCAGGTATATGTTATTTATTCACTGGTTAACCTTCTCAGATTTGGTGTAAATGACAAACAGCAGCTTTTTATCTATGTGTTGCTCATACTCGGAGCCGTGATCATATATTTTGGAACCTACTGGCAGCGAAGCCGCCAATTTGTGTTTGGGTTTCTGGCGAAACATCCGGTGAGCCGATATGTGCCTGATTTACATTAGGTGTGTAACGGTAAAGGTGGGCAGGATGATAACCTGTGTAAACTTTTGTGGATTCAGGTTATAGTTATCGAATAAACAGACTGGGTACAGGACATGAATTTATGGACCAAGTGAGCTACACACCGGAAACGCTGGTAAAAGAATCAATCGAACTCATATCCCTGCCCGATGTTTATGTCCGTTTACGTAGTGTTATCGATTCTCCAAACTCGTCGATGGCTGATATAGCCCAGGTTATTGCCCATGACCCTGCGATTACGGCGCGTTTACTTAAGCTGGTGAATAGTGCATTTTTCGGTCTCACCCATAAGGTTGATACCATGACGCATGCTATCAACCTGCTGGGTACACAGCAGGTACATGATCTGGTGCTGGCAACCGTGGTTGTGGATAGCTTTTCCGGGTTCACCAACGATGCGTTCAATATCTATGACTTCTGGTATCGAGGTGTATATTGTGCGGTAACTGCACGTCTACTGGCTTATTATGCAGAACAGCAGGAAGACACGGAAAGGCCATTTATTGCCGGCCTGCTGCATAACATAGGCCACCTGGTGGTTTATCAGAAGCTGGCTGAGCAGGCGCGTCAGGCTGCACTTCTTGCGGCAGAGAAAGATCTCAAGCTCTATCTTGCGGAACGAGAGGTCATGGGCTTTGATTATGCCCAGACCGGAGCAGCATTAATGCGGGAATGGACACTTCCCCTGAGCCTGCAGGAAATCACCGAATTTCATAATGAGCCTCAGCAGGCAGAAAACTACCAGCTGGAAACGGCACTGGTACATATTGCATCGGCTATTACTCAGAATGCCTTGCATGAATTACCCATCAGTCCTGAAACCCTTGAGGTTGATGCAGCCTGCTGGGGTATTACCGGTTTGCAGCCCGAGGATATGGCTGGCATCAAGCATGAGGTCGATCAGCAGGCCAGCATGGTGATGAATATGCTGTTTACCAGTAAGAAAAGTGCTTAGCGGTCAGTTAGGCTCTGAATTTCACCTGAATGTATGATCTCAATATAGATATATAAATATATTCTTTATTTGTAATATAATCCGCTAATCTGAAAATATGAGCTTTACGAGTGTTAAGGCATTGAAAATCCCCTGTTTGGGGAATGGATTTGTTTTGCTTCGTAGGTACCATAGTGGAAAATATAATCATAAGAGACTATTACATAGATGTAAGTCGCTCATACAGGGCAGTGTATATGTTAAATGAAAAACAGCGTGAACACTTCAGACTAGCCTATCCAGACATACACCGTCCGCGTTTGATGATGGATAGTGACTCATTCGAAGTTGCAGATGTATCAGAATTTGGCGTAAAGGTTCGGGTTGATCAGGATCCCGCTTTTATGGTCGATGATAATGTGATGGCTACCATTGAGTTTCCAGATGGTCGTGAATTTGACCTGTCAGCCCATGTCGTACGACTGGATGATGGTTATGCAGGCCTGCGCCTGGATACGCCATTGCCACTCAGTGTTATCCGTGCAGAAGCACTATACGTCATGTATAACTATCCCACACACTAAGTCGTTATATGTTTCATGGAAAAGCCTGTTGATTTAATTTATCAACGGGCTTTTTTATGAGGTGGTTTCAATGTGAGCTGTATCAGCTTGCTCGATTCAACTCTGCAATCAGGTTGCCATTGGTTTGTCTAAGACGTTGGCTTATCTGCCTTGTAATGAGCCATAACAGGTCGAACGCAAGTTTTGGGTGGGCATTGCGCAGGTTTAGTAGCTGTTGCCTTGTTAGCAGTAAAAGCTCAACATCCGTTGCTGCAATCGCGCGGGCAGAGCGGGGCTCGTCATCAATCAGCGACATTTCACCAAACGCTTCTGAGTGGTAAATCGATGCAATCAGGTTAATTCGGCTGGAAGATTGCTGCTTGACGATATCAACACGGCCGCGAGTAACTATGGCCATGCTCGTGTCATTGTGCCCTTCTTCGAAAATAACAGTACCCTGACGTGCAGTACAGAAGTCCAGATACTGGCTCACCAGCGATACATGTTCCAGTGAAAGTTCGTGTCCCCAGAGAGTTTGCTCAAGCTTACTGGCCAGATCATCCTCGCTACAGAGTATTTTATGTACACCCATGGAATATCCCGATTCGTCCTGAATAGCCTGAGATAATAACCCTCAGTGTGCAGGAAAATCACCTACTGGTGTAGCAGAACTTTGAAGTAGTTAAAGAAAAAAGTTAATTTGAACTGCGTAATTCATTGGGTGAGAGGATGAGTAACAACGACTGAGCATGTTCAGCGGCAATGCGTCCAAGTTCAGTGAGGTAGCCGCCATCAATCTGGGTAACCAGATCTTTTTCATAAAGTCTCTGGACGGCATTAATGGTTGCGGAGGATGCAGTGGAGTGAACCTTGATGCCTTTCTGGAGTGAATCCAGCTTGAACTGGATGAGTAAATCGATTTCGTCAATCTGCTCTTTGGTATAGTGCATGATATAGTCTCCAGAATACCTGTTCCTGGTCAATCAGTGAATGCTGAAAATATATCACATTGTATGACAGATCATCGATAAGAAAACTTGATTAATGTCGTATATTGCAAGGGTAGAGCCTGTCCAGAATCTGCTGTGTACGAAATTACATGGTAAAGCGCGTCATTATTACCAGTAGTTCGACGGCTAACCAGGTGGAAAATATGCCACCCAGTGTGAGTATGCCTGCGGTACTGCTAATGATGCAGGCCCAGTTAAACGCATGATTAATGTATTGCATGGTACTTTTTCCCGGTTGATTCTTCTGGGTGTTATGAAACTACAGGCAGGGTTTTGTAACAAGGTGTAAACTGTTAAACATTGTCATAAGCTAGTACCTGCACAGGATTGAGACTCAAGCTATGCCCGAAAATACTGAAACCTACTGTGAAATTCGTCGTCAGGCCGATCTTTCAGGGCTAGAGCAGGTGTATATTGAGGGTGGTAGCGGGGTACAGGATTATTTGCAGGCAATGAAGCTGGCAGAGAGAACCGCTGAAGAAAAGCTGGGAGAGTTCATGCTGTTATCCTGGTATGACCGTGATCGTGATTTTGAATCACCACAGCATTCGAGTGAGTGCCATGAGGATAGTGCGGTTCCAGGTTATGTCGATTATGGTATACATCACGGTGCACGTCTGATGGTTGATATTGAGCAGGGGAGATTTGTATTTTTCTTCCTGCCATTGAATCTTGATACGGAATAGTTAACAGGAGCAGATTGGGCAATGGCTTTTATCAGGCGTAAACTTCTATTCATAGCAGCGCTTCTTGTAACAGGGTGTTCATCCTCATATACACCGGGAGAAGCTACGCAGAGATACCTAAGTGAAATGCAGCAGCAACGTGCGATTGAAATTCTTCAGCAAGCAGTGTGGCCTGTGGATGCTGTAGCAGGCATCTGTGGTTCGCGAGGATTCTGGTATGATGAAAATTCAGATGTTAACGTGACTGCGGATGGCATGGATCTATTGTCCCACAAGCGGGGAAAAGTGCTGGCTAAGCACCCACAGCAAATAGGTGAGGTAGTCGTGTTTGAAAAACAGTACTATCGTTATCATTTTGATTTCTCGAGCCTGCAGGCGATTTATCTGTACAGGGATCCACGGCTTTTGCCCGTATTTCCCGGATGTAATCGAAAACAGTCAACACAACGATACTGGATTATTGATCTTTATGCGGCAGAAACCAGCAACATAAAATTGACTGTAACAGATGATAGATTTGATGAGCTTATGGCCGCTTTGCTGTATCTGTTTCCAGAGTTACCCGTAGCCCTTAAATAAATTTAAGGGTCTTATATTGGTCTTTCCTGGCCCAGAGGTTTGAACAGGGCAAGAAACAGTGGCAGTAGTGTCATGTTCGCGAGTAATGCAATTAACATGGCAAAGCCGGTGAGAATGCCAAAATAAATCATTGGGATGAAGTTCGAAAGGGCGAGCAGGGAGAAGCCGAGAGTAATGGTGACAGTTGTGTAATACATGGCGCGGCCAATGCTTTCATGGCAGCGTCGAATACTATTCCAGTAGTTTTTATCGATCTCGAACTCTTCCTGGAAACGATGTACATAGTGGATGGTGTCATCCACCGCTATGCCAATACATATTGCGGCGATGGTGATGGTCATTATATCCAGCGGTATACCTGCAATGCCCATGAGTCCAAGAACACTACAGGCAGCAATAATATTCGGAATAATGGCCAGTGTGGCAATACGTAGTGAGCGGAACAGAACGGCAAACATGGCGAGTATTGCCAGAAAAACAACGCCGATTGTTAATATCTGTGACTTGAAAAGACTCTGTAGCATGTTGTGATATAGCACAACCATGCCGCTTAGATGTATCTGCTCCTTATCAAGCTTAATCTCGTCAATAAGCTGCTGTTCAATTTTATTGAGAAGCTGTTTGCGGTTGAGGCTTTTGTCTGACTCGTAAACACGAATAGAAAAGCGGATCTGGTTGCCATCCTCTGACATGTAAGGTGATACCAGGGCTTTGCGAATGTCATCGGGTATACGTTTGTAGAAGATCGACAGGAAAAAGTCGCTGATGTCATCGCTATCTTCGAGGCGATCAAGCAGGGCTATCGTGGTGTCGATGGATACAACTTTTCCAGTTTCAGGTAAATTGTCGAGTAAATTGTGAATGTCACGTACCTGGCTAAGTCTCAGATTGTTAAACCAGTAACTGGTCGAAGTGATACCGGCATCTTCCTCACTGAAATCCAGCTCGAACTCCTCGGCGAAAGCATCGATTTCTTCATCCTTATCGCTATCCTCGAAAAAGGACGCTGGCGCATCAATAATAACATCGAGTGGTGTTGTGCCACCGAGTTGCTCATCAATGAGTTGCATACCCTGATAGATTTCGGTGTGCTCTTTGTAATAGTCGATAAAACGATTTTCAACACTTAATAGTGTAATACCAGTAGTTCCAAGAACAGCCAGTGAAATGAAACTAATGAGTGTTGTTTTTCTGTGTTTCTGTATGAATGAAGCCAGATAGAGTGTGACCGCGCCAGTGGTGTCATGTAGCTCTGCGGGTGCCCCTGGTTTGAGTAATAGCAACATCGCAGGGAAAAGCGTGAAGGTGAGTATAAACGCAATCGTAATGCCGATGACCATCATCCAGCCAAAATCTATCACCGGACGAATGTCGCTAACGATGAGAGAAGCAAATGCCACCATGGTGGTGATGGCAGTATAGAATGATGGTTTAAACTTTGTTCTAACGGCTTCGCTGACGAGCCATGACTGCGGACTGTCTGAATGTTGTGCATGTAATTCACGATATCTAACAATAATATGGATACATAGAGATAAGGTGATGATGAGCAGCAGGGAAATAAAGTTGGAGGACACTACAGTAACTCGCCATTCCAGCATGCCGAGTAGCCCAGTCATTATGATGCCGGCACTAAAACAGGTTAATACTGGAAATATAACCCAGCGAACTTTGCGGAATGAGAGTGCCAGTATCAGCATGATAAAAATAATGACAGCAATGCCAAATATCTGCAGGTCACTCTCAATATAGGCAATCGAGTCTGCCGTTATCATAGGGACGCCACCCAGATAGAGTTTTGCCTGGCTACGGTGTTCATCCATGATGTTTCGCACCTGATCGATCAGCTGGCTTTCTGCATCTAACAGCGTCTGGCTATGATGTTTGAACTGCATCGAAATGGTATCCAGTTGCTGCTGTTCTGCATCGTTAAGTGTCTGAAGTAGCTGTTTCTCACGCAGCTGATTGCGTTCGTTCAGCAGGCGATAATAGGTTTCATCACGTTTGAGATTAACCTGTACTGCAGTAGTTTCACCTGTGGGGTTGATAATCAGGTTACGATAGAGTGGGCTGTTGAGCAGCTCACGTCGTGCCATATCGATATCCATGCCAGGAGTTTCAATGGAACGTACACCATCGCTCAGTTCGGATAATGTCATAGGAGGACTTTCGATAAGCGGAACATCGAGAATGCTGGTGACGCTCTCTACCATGTCGAGCTGCCGAAGTTTATCGCGCAAACGTTGCAGATCATCAAGTACAGGGTCACTGAAGAGATCTCGTTCGGGTGTATAGGTAATAATCAGAAAATCGTCGGAACCATAACGCGCACGGATTGCTCGGTAATACTTAAGCGCCTGATCATTTTCCAGGACCAGAGAGTCTGCCGATGCATCAAGCTTGAACTTTGGAATATGCGTAGCAAAATATGTAATGACTATCAGGCAGAAAAGTATCGTCACGACGGGGTTTCTGAGGATCGTGTTCTGGTAAAGTCTGGCAAGTGATTCAAGCATTATTTATGTTTCGTGTTATTTATCTAAAGAGCTATCGTCAGGTGCTCGGGGTACGGTGTGGTTGGTATTCACCTGGCGTTGTTCACCGAGCATTATCAATCGATGATGTCAGGCTTAGCAAGCAGAGTATAAACGAAATTGATTGTTTATGGCCATGTGCAAACGTCTGCTGCTTTCGCGTTATTTAAGGACAAAAGCCTATATGAAAACACTTCAGGCTGCTTAAACTGTGACGCAACTTAAGTATCTGCACGAGGAACTCAAAATGATCGATACTGCCACGATTCAGCTGGTATTTGATAAGCCGGCCCCACTTGAGTGTGCGAGTGAGTTACTGAAAGCATTGTCGCATCCATTGCGCCTCAGGATACTCTGCTGCTTAAGTGCAGGTGAATTCAGTGTTGGGCAGATAACCGATCAGGTTGGAACCTCACAAAGTAATGTGTCGCAACACCTTTCCATGTTGAGAGATCGTGGAGTGATCTGTTCAAGTAAAAGAGCAAATCAGGTGTATTACCGAATCCATGACCTTAGAACATGTGAACTTATCAGCCTCATGTGTGAGGTGTACTAGTATTATGGGTTACGGGCTTCTGTAAACTAATTTTCGTAAAGTTCTTTATAGGGTGTTTCAAAAAAAGCCTTGGCACCGCCTTCAAGAAAATAGAAGTTATCGAAATTGCTCTTCTTTAGATGGTATTGTAGCCAGCGAACCTGCTTGCCAACGGCATCATAGATGCAAAGGGGCATTTTTCGGGTTTTTGCATCGAGTATGTACTTATCGATATCGAGGGTGTCGTTAAGGTTCACGGTTTGTTCATAACCCGCAAAGATGCGTTCACTGCGTTGTGAGCTGTCACGAATATCCAGAATAATACAGTTGTTATTAGCGCGATTGAGAAAAGCCTTTGGTTTAAGCGTGTGTTTGTTGAAGTCACTCAGGCTGATCAGTTTGCCAAGGTCAACGGGGGATTCATTTAGTAAAACGGCTTCTGCAGGGTAGCGACGCGTCCAGTCGAGAATGCCTGCGTCAAAAGCCAGTGTGTCGCTGACTTTTGCGAAGCGTTTGGCTTTAATGACAGCATTGTATGATTTAACACAGCTATGCCCATTGCAGTAGAAAATAATGGTTTTTTTGTTTTTGGCATACAGGTTTCTGACTCGGGTGCTGAAGTCGAGACTGGAAATCGGTATATTGACCGAGTTCCTGATATGTAAGGTTTTATGCTCATATGCTGAGCGAGTATCCACTATCGTTACTTTATCGCGCTGTTTATACAGATCATCAATGCTGATATAGGGCACATTAGGGTAGTTTTTTCGAGCCGGGAAATCATTCTCAGCGGTTGCTGAGAAGGCAGCCAGTATGCTTATGATGATGCCTGAAAATAGTTTAAGTATCAGAGATTTGGGCATTTTGCACTGTGTAGCCGGCGTATGGGTTTACCGACCAACCCTCCATTGTTGTCGTTCTAATCGTTGATTATGGGGTCATGCTCAAGGAATCATACCTAAAAGTGTCGCCTGTTCCAATTGGTAGTATCAAGTTGATTTGTTTAATTTATTGAAATATATAACAATTTTGAGCTCTGTCAATAATGGGCCTCAATTTCAGGTGATAGGGTGAAATACTTAACCCAAATTAGGTATGGAGTCAGCGTCGGTAACATTTTACTATTTGTCACTTAAGGAATCTTTGATTGAATGGAACTGTAGACCTCAGCCAGGCAATTCTAGATGTACTAACAGGTTGCCTGGGTCCACAGCAATAATAAGCTCCCCATCCAGGCCCGCCTGCAATTATAAAACGATTCAGGGATATTAAAATGGGCTCTCAAATGAATATTCAATTATCTCAGCTGGTACGTCAGTTGGCGCTGGTCAGCGCTGTCTCGATAGCATTAACTGCCTGTAGTGGTGGCGGTGGTGGTAGTAGTGACGAAACCCCATCAGCTAGCAGCGTTAGTGGTGTGTCACTAAATGGTAAAGCGGCCAAGGGCATTATTGCCGGTGGACTGGTTACCGCCGAAGAACTGGGTGCTGACAAGCAGGTGCTGGGTGTCGTTGGTAATGCCGTTACCGGAAATGACGGTGGCTATAGCCTGACACTCAATGACAGCTATACCGGCGGCCCGGTACAGATAAGTATCACTACAGGTGCTGATACCCGTATGAAGTGTGATGTTCCAGCGGGTTGTGGCACACGTACTGATGGCCTTGCGGATACCAATGGAAGCATCGAGTTTGGTGAGTGGTATAAGCCTGCGTCGTTGAACATGACGGCACTGATGCCAAAGGCAAGTGCCAATGCAACGGTTAGTGTGAATGTCACGCCATTTACCCATATGGCAGCGGCCCGTGCAAAGGCAGCGGCCAGCCTGGATGCCAGTGCCATTGCGAATGCTAATTCCGAAGTTTCCAATCTGCTGGGTGGTATCGATGTGCTGAATACCCCGCCGGTGGATATTACTGACCCTGCTGCCCGGGATGGCGCATCCGCGACAGCGGTTGCCTATGCGGCACTGGCTTCCTCACTGGCCAATCAGGGGCTGACAGATGGAAATGGACAGCCTGATCTGAATGCAGCGATGGATCTGCTAGCCAACTCTTTTGTTAACGGCACCATGCTGGCAGACGATAGTGCCGGTGATGATAACGCGCAAATCTCACTACAGGAGATCGTGAGCGGAGCGTCGGAGACTTATTCTGAGGCGGGTATTGTCGATCTGACCGACACCATTGCCGGCCTGCAGTCGACGATTAATACGGCGCTTGCCAGTGGCGGTATTATCGATCCAGAGCCTAGCCCATCAGCAGGTGATGAAACCCTGGCACAGGTCAAGCAGCTGGTGACAGATCTGCGTACCTGGGGTCATGTGATTCAGGCGGAAACCGAAGCGCCGATGGGGGCTTTTGCAACAGAAATTGGACTGGCTTCGGCGGCGGTTGATTTTTTGGGGTCTAAAGGTGCTTATGAAGGTGCGATTGGAGCGTTAAACAATTCACTCAAGGCAGCATTCAAATTCAATGGAGTAGAAGAAGACCTGGCAAGTGAATACTATTTTGGCTTAGGTTTTATCAGAGGGGCCATAACCAGAACTGCTGAAGGTAAAATAAAAATTACCGATGCCTTTGTCTGGGGAGCGACAGTAAATATGCTGATTTCAATGCCCGAAGATCAGACAGCGGCAACCCAGTTTGCACTGGGTGTCGATTCTGCTGAAATCGTAACACCAATAAATTCGCTATCTATTACCGCAGGTATTATTGATGTAACTTTGGGAGACAGTTTCACCATTAATTATGCAGAAATTAATAATCCAGACCCATATGCTGCACCGATTGTATTGCCTGCAATAACCGATATGACATTTGATCTTGAAATTTCATTCACGCAACTTGTTGATGCAAACCTGCAAACACTGGCAAGCCCG
>JBFHWF010000041.1:0-20330 GCA_041589175.1 Gammaproteobacteria bacterium | reverse complement strand
CTCCAACGCGAGTTCCGCCAGATTGCGTGAGCCGCCGCTCTTGCCTAGTTTGTCTCTTACTTTTTTCATCTCCACGATCATTGTTTCACGGTAATTATCGTCATCAAGTATGCGATTGATTTCGGTGGCAATGATGTCTGGTTGTGCATCGTGCTGAATGAATTCCTGCACGATACGCTTTTCGGCTACGATATTGACCAGGCCAATATCATCGATCTTGACCATGCGTTTGAGTATCCAGTAGGAGAGTGGTGCTATCTTATAGGTTATGCAGTTGGGAATTCCCATTAAGGCGATTTCTAAGGTTGCGGTGCCTGATGCGGTGATAATGGCGTTGCAGCATTGCATTACATTGTAGGGTTTATCCTGTACCAGTGTGACATCAAGGTGGCTGTACTTTTGCATGCAGGCTGTGAATTCATCGCGATTTAATGTGTGTGCAACGGGCAGGATAAACTGAAGTTGTGGTTTCTGTTTGTGCAGCAATTCGGCGGCGGCGAGTTGTGTCGGCAGGACACGTCTTATTTCGCCTTTCCGACTGCCTGGAAATAGGCCGACCACCGGTCGGCTAGAATCAAGTCCGTATTCCTCGAGGCAGTCATCTTTGTCTTTGTCCGCCCTGGCTTCATCTACCAGCGGGTTACCGACAAAACGAACCGGTACATTGGCGTCGTGGTAAAACTTTTCTTCGAACGGCAGGATAACGGCCATCATGTCGATGATCTTGCCGATCTTGTGTACCCGATGCTGTCGCCAGGCCCAGACCTGTGGGCTGATATAGAACAGGACTTTAACACCCTTTTCCTTTGCAAAGGCGGCCAGCTTGAAATTGAATTCCTGGTAATCGACAAGAACCAGAAGATCTGGTGGGTTCTGTGTTATTGAGTCTTTGAGCTGATTCAGCGCGCGAATAATCGTGCGATATTTTGCCAGTACTTCTATCAGGCCCACAACGGCAATATCGGAGCAGTCAATTAACAGTTCGACTCCTGCATTCTGCATTTGTGTGCTGCCCATGCCGTAAAACTGGATGCCAGGGTTGATTTCCTGTGTCGCGCGAACAAAGTTAGCCGCATGCATGTCGCCGGAAGCCTCACCGGCGACGACCATGACTTTCGTCTTCATTAAATTAAAGTGCCTGCTTAATGGTGTCGGCTACCCGGTGAATTTTATCTTCACTGAGCTCAGGGTAAACCGGCAGAGAAAAACAATGCTGCACCACGGATTCGGTGACCGGCAAGACAGTGTCCTTGCACTGTTCGGCAAACACGTCCTGGCGATGCAGCGGGATGGGGTAGTATATCGCACAGGCGATACCAGCATCACGTAGTGTCTGCATAATTCTATCGCGTTGGGGGTGCAGACAGGTGTACTGATGGAAAACATGAGTGCCGATACCGTTTTCCACGGGTGTCTGTATATCGGTATCTGATAACAGGCTTCTGTATCTGTCATGTACGCGTCGACGATTACTATTGTATTCATCGATATGTTTGAGCTTGGCACGTAAAATCACGGCCTGTAATTCATCCAGACGACTGTTATAGCCTATCACGCTATGTACATACTGGCGGGTGGAACCGTGATTGCGCAGTACGCGGATTTTTTCGGCTATAGCGTCTGAGTTTGTGCTGATCAGGCCACCGTCACCATAGCCACCGAGGTTTTTGCTGGGAAAGAAGCTGAAGGCGCCCGCATCACCAAAGCTGCCAGTCTGCTTGCCGTTAATATCCGCACCAAATGACTGGGCACAGTCTTCGATAATTCTCAGGTCGTGTTTGTCGCACAGGGCTTTTAGTCTGGGCATGTCGACGGGCTGGCCGAACAGGTGTACCGGAATGACTGCACGTGTCTTCTCGTTTATGGCGCCTTCTACCTGTTGTAGATCGATATTGAAGGTATCTTTATCGATGTCCACGAACACCGGCGTCGCACCGACATAGGCGATAGCTTCGGCGGTTGCGATAAAGGTGAATGGGGTTGTGATGACCTCATCACCCGGGCCTATGCCGGCGGCTGCGAGAGCGAGATGCAGGGCATCGGTGCCGGATGCGACACCAATGCAGTGTTTTACCCCGAGATAGTCTGCGGTTTCCTGCTCGAAGGCCTGTACATTCGGGCCCAGGATAAACTGGGTGGCTTCCAGTGCGGCAAGCAGGTTCGCGTTGATTTCATCCTTGAGTGTGGCGTACTGCTCCTTTAGATCTACCATCGGGATATTCATGGAGGGGGGTTCCTTATCAAATAATTATTGTGATTTTGTCTCATTAAGCTTGTTTGATATCTCGATTGCTGTTGCCAGTGCGCGTCTTCCATCCTCGCCGTTGACTACCGCGGGCTTGTTGTTTTCGATGCTGTCGAGAAAGGCAATGATCTCGGCGCGCAGTGCATCATTATTTTCATATGTGCTCTCTGTCGAGACAATTTCCGGGATGCCTGGAAACATTTCCTGATCGCCCTTGGTGTAGACATTCATAATCCGGTTATGAAAATCAATGGTAATACAGGTATCAGGCTGGAACAGGCGCATCTTGCGCTCGGTTTTCATGCTGGCACGACTGGCGGTGACATTGGCAACCGCGCCGTTTTCGAATTCGAGGCGAACATTGGCAATGTCCGTTGAGTCGGTCAATACAGGGGTACCGGATGCGGATATCGAGGTGAGCTCACAGCGCATAATATTGAGAATGATGTCGATATCGTGAATCATCAGGTCGAGAATCACGCTCACATCGGTTGCGCGTGGGTTGAAGGGTGCCAGTCGGTGAGACTCAATAAACACCGGCTGAATGTTGTGGATATCCAGATCGAGAATGGCGGCGTTAAAGCGTTCCAGGAAGCCAACCTGAATCAGCCGCTTATTGGCACGGGCCAGTTTTATGAGTTCATCTGCCTCTTCAACGGTAACGGTAATAGGCTTCTCTATCAGTACATGGCTGCCGTGTTGCAGGAAGTCCCTGGCAATGCTGTGATGCAGGGAAGTAGGCGCAGCGATACTGACGGCATCTACCTGTCCAAGCAGGGGGGTATAATCGGTGTAATAATCCACGCCGAGTTTATCGCCGATGCATTTTGCCGTGTTTTCATCGGCGTCTACGACGGCGATCAGCTCGCTGTTTGGCAGATCGGCATACTTATCCGCGTGAAACTTCCCCAGGTATCCAACGCCAATCACGGCTGTTTTTATCTTGCTCATTGCGGGCAACTCTTTATTATTCGTTTTATTTTTTCAATAAATTGTACCGGAAATTATGAATAACGACATTGAAATTGATCTCACTCCCTTTACGCATGTTGCGGGTGTTGATGAAGCAGGGAGGGGGCCACTGGTCGGAGCGGTGGTTGCATCGGCTGTTATTCTCGATCAGGACAACCCGGTTGAGGGTCTGAATGACTCAAAGAAACTAAGTGCAGCCAAACGCGAAAAGCTGGCCGAGGAGATCAAGTTGAAAGCAAAATCCTGGGCAATCGCTTCTGTCGAACCTGCCGAAATCGACAGGATTAATATCCTGCAGGCGAGCCTGCAGGCGATGAAACAGTCCGTTGAAGCGCTGGATACATTTCCGGACATAGCCCTGATTGATGGTAATAAAACACCGGATCTTGCCTGCAGGGCAGAGGCAATTGTTAAAGGTGATGCCAGGGTCGCAGCCATCGCGGCGGCATCCATCCTCGCCAAGGTTGAACGGGATCGGCAGATGCTGGCATTGCATGAGCAGTACCCAGAGTATGAATTTGACCGCCATAAGGGGTATCCCACTAAGGCGCATATGGCCCTGCTGGAGATTCATGGTCCCTGTCCGGAGCACCGTAAGAGTTTCGGGCCTGTTAAGCGATTGCTTGGTGCTTAATTGATATTATCTGCAGTAATATCAATATCATACCAATATTATTTAAAGTTAAATATAACATGTAGTGTGCTTCAGGATGAGCAGCTATCCCGTGCTCGGTCGTGTAAGCCTTGAAAGTGGTGCAGAAGCTTAAGATGGCGGGGTATTGTTTAAGCCCAGGTGGGATTTTACCCCTCTCTATGAGCGGAAATCGTAAATAAAAGTGGTAAATTCGATTTGTGTATTGAGCAGCACGGCATTCTGCTTCATAATAATCCGAGTCACTCATAAACAGAAATAGATACAATTAAGTCTATTTAATTCAATAGTTTAAATTATATTTTTAAAGTAGATAATAGATTTAATGAATCCCCGTTTTATACACCTGCGACTGCATACTGAGTATTCCCTGGTTGACGGGGTTGTACGTATCAAGCCGCTCATGAAAATGGCGTCTGACCTGAAGATGCCAGCCATCGCCCTGACGGATCAGTCGAACCTGTTTGCCATGGTGAAATTCTATCGTGCAGCCATGGCTGCGGGTATCAAGCCGATTATTGGCAGTGATATCTGGCTCCGACCTGCGGTAGAAAGTGAACAGCCCTCACGCATGACATTGCTGTGCATGAATAACGAGGGTTACCTGAACCTGACCCAGCTTGTCTCCCGCGCTTACCTCGATGGTCAGCATGGGGGCATACCCATGATCGAAGTCGACTGGCTTCGCGAACACAATGGTGGAATTATTGCACTATCTGGTGGGCGCGAAGGGGATGTCGGTCGTGCACTTCTGGCGGGTAACCAGATGCTGGCCGAAGAGCTACTTCGTGCGTGGCAGCATATATTCCCGGATCGATTTTATCTCGAGTTACACCGCACCGGCCGCGAAGGCGAGGAAGAATATCTGCATGCAGCGGTTAACCTGGCGGCAATAACACAGGCTCCCGTGGTGGCCACCAACGATGTGCGTTTCCTCAAGCAGGATGAGTTCAATAGTCACGAGGTGCGTGTCTGCATACATGATGGCCGTACTCTGGATGACCCCCGTCGTAATAAGCTCTATAGCGATCAGCAATACCTGCGCAGTGAAGAGGAAATGTGTGAACTGTTCGCGGATATTCCTGAAGCGCTGGAAAATACCGTTGAGATCGCACGTCGCTGTACGCTGGAAGTCCGTCTGGGTGAAAGCTTCCTGCCTAACTATCCGATTCCGGAAGGTGACACCATCGAGTCGTATTTTATTCGGGTATCCCGTGAGGGTCTGGAAACACGCCTGGATTACCTGATCCCGAAAGACTCTGAGAATGCCGAAGAGCGACGCAAGCCTTATTATGAGCGCCTCGAGATTGAACTCGATGTTATCAACACCATGGGATTTCCTGGCTATTTCCTGATCGTTGCTGACTTTATCCAGTGGTCGAAAGATAACGGTATTCCGGTTGGTCCGGGCAGGGGTTCCGGTGCAGGCTCGCTGGTGGCCTATGCGCTGCTGATTACCGATCTCGATCCGCTGGAATATGACCTGCTATTTGAGCGATTCCTCAACCCCGAACGTGTCTCCCTGCCTGACTTTGACGTCGACTTCTGCATGGAAGGGCGTGATCGCGTGATTGACTACGTGGCCCGTACCTATGGTCGAGACGCGGTCTCGCAGATCATTACCTACGGTTCGATGGCTGCCAAGGCGGTAGTGCGTGATGTGGGGCGGGTGATGAGCCTGTCCTATGGTTTCGTGGATCGTATCGCCAAGATGATTCCCTTCGAGATCGGCATGACCCTCAGTAAAGCGCTGGAAGAGTCGGAGGACCTCGCCAATGCCTATAAGACTGAAGAGGATGTGACCGAGCTGATCGACATGGCGCTGTCGCTGGAAGGCTGTGCGCGAAATGCAGGAAAGCACGCGGGTGGCGTGGTGATCTCGCCCTCGGTGCTCACCGATTTCACCCCGCTGTACTGTGAACAGGGCGGACAGAGTGTGGTAACCCAGTTCGATAAGGATGATGTGGAAGCGATTGGCCTGGTGAAGTTCGACTTCCTCGGCCTGCGTACACTAACCATCATCGACTGGGCTGTGCACAACATCAAGACACGCCATGCCGAACAGCATGAGCTCGATGTCAACATGTTGCCACTGGATGACCCTGAGGCCTTTCGCTTACTCATGGCGGCAGAAACGACGGCCGTATTCCAGCTGGAATCCAGCGGCATGAAGGACCTTATCAAGCGATTACAACCGGATTGCTTCGAAGATATCGTCGCACTGGTGGCTCTGTTCCGTCCGGGACCGTTGCAGTCGGGTATGGTGGATAACTTCATCAATCGTAAGCATGGTCGGGAAGAGGTGTCCTACCCGGATGCCCAGTATCAGCATGAATCCCTCAAGCCGATACTGGAACCCACCTACGGCATTATTCTGTATCAGGAACAGGTTATGCAGATCGCCCAGGTGCTGGCTGGTTATACCCTGGGGGGTGCGGATATGCTGCGCCGTGCTATGGGTAAGAAAAAACCGGAAGTCATGGCGGAACAGCGTGCGGTATTCCAGGCTGGGGCAAAGGAAAATGGTATTGATCCCGAACTGGCGATGAAGATCTTCGATCTGGTGGAAAAGTTCGCCGGTTATGGCTTCAATAAATCACACTCAGCGGCCTATGCTTTACTGTCCTACCAGACCTGCTGGCTCAAGGCTCATTACCCGGCCGAATTTATGGCGGCAGTACTGTCGGCGGATATGGATAACACTGACAAGGTGGTGATCCTGATCGAAGACTGTCACCGCATGCAGCTTGATGTGCCACCACCGGACATCAACCGCTCCATTATCAAGTTTTCGGTACCCCAGGATGGTCAGGTACTGTATGGACTGGGTGCGATCAAAGGTGTTGGCCTGGCCGCACTGGAAGGCATTATTGCTGAGCGTGATAGCAATGGGCCTTATAAAGACCTGTATGACCTGTGCCGTCGTGTCGATGGGCGCAAGGTGAACAAGCGCGTGCTCGAAGCTCTGATCAAGGCCGGTGCGCTGGATAAGCTGGGACCTAATCGAGCTAGCCTGATGGCTCGCCTGCAGGATGCCATGCAGATGGCGGAGCAGTATCAGAAGAACGCCAGCATCGGCCAGGATGACCTGTTCGGCACTTCCACCGAGGATGATGCCATCGCTCCGGTTGACGCAGTGACTGTAGACGAATGGGACGAAGAAAAACGCCTCACCCTGGAAAAGGAAACGCTGGGTCTGTTCCTCACCGGCCACCCAATTGATCGCTACGAAGCTGAGCTACGTCAGTTTACCGATTGTTCCCTGGGGGCACTGGCGGATCAGAGTGATCTCGCGTCCGGTGCCAACGGTGGTTACATGGCACAGCGCAATGCCCGCAGTTACAAACTGGCGGGGCTGATGATCGGCATGCGCATACGTAAAACCAAGACCGGAGGCAAGATTGTGTCGGCGGTGCTGGATGATCGCACCGCACGTATCGAGGTGCGTATATTCGAAGAGAAGTTCGAGCAGTACAGCCACCTGCTGAACAAGGACAAGCTAATCATCGTTGAAGGCAAAGTGGTATACGACGATTACTTTGGTGGATATCGCATTACCGCCGATGAGATCTACGACATTACCGAGGCACGACAGAAGTTCGCTCAGCGTCTCGAAATCAGTATGCCGCCGTTAAACGGGGATCACTCATTTATCCAGCAACTCAATAAGGTGCTCAACCCGTTCCGTGAAGGTGCCTGTCCGGTCTGGATCAACTATTCCCGTGCGGATGCCTCAGCTAAAGTTTCGTTAGGTGATGACTGGTGTGTGCAACCCAGTGATGAGCTGATGCACAGGCTGGACAAGCTGGCTGGTGAAGATAATGTGCGTATGGTTTACTAGTTTCTCCATCACTACGAATGGAGATGCCGGTTTCGTATTCTTCTCGTGCAGAGCCTGATAATGGAAAGCCTCTTTACCTATGGAACCCTGATGTGTGAGGACATAATGTTCCAGGTTGCCGGGCACTGTGAACGCATGTCTCAGGCACAGATCAGGAACTACCAGCGCAGGTGTGTTCGAGGTGAAGATTATCCCGCTATTTTTTACTGTCCAGGAAGTCAGGTTCAGGGTGTCGTCTACACAGGTCTTAGCAACAGTGCAATGCAGATGCTTGACCAGTATGAGGGTGAACAGTATCAACGGGTAAGGCTTGCTGCTGAAATGCCAGATGGATCTGCGTACCCGGTGTTTGCTTACGTGATCGCGCCTGCCTGTCTCGGGCATCTATCTGAGAGAGACTGGAGCTATGAGGAATTTCTTCAGTCAGGTAAGCAACGATTTCTGCAAGACTACCCTGGCTGGTTTCACTCGAAAGGGTGAGTGGCCGGGCACACGGCGTTATAAATTCATCTACACTCTACCTCAGGTCGTAGTTTTTCAACCTTTTATCATGCCAATTGCTGGCTTAAGTGTAAAACACACAGATATCTGATGTAATCTGTCTATAATGCTTCGTAACTTTATGAATTATAAAAACTATTATTAATTGCAGGTTAGCATGTTGAATCAACATAACAGACAGTCTGGCTTTACCCTTATCGAGCTGATGATCGTGGTAGCGATCATTGGTATTCTCGCGGCGATCGCCATTCCTTCATACAATAACTATATCAAGACCGCGAATATGACCCGGGTTGTGGAAAATGCGAATACGGCCTTTGCTGTAATTCGTAATGAGGTGTCGCGTAATCGCAATGAGCGTTCCGCGCTGCCGGCACCAAGTCGCACCAAACTGTTTACAGGCATTGAAGCAACCGACGCAGTTGCAGATGATTTTATCCAGCACCTGAACAATACCGTGCCATCCGTATCTCCCGGTGGATCAGCTGCATTTGCCGCCGCTGCAGATCCACTGGATGGCGTAGTGGGTATTTCCTATAACGCAGCAGACAATGAATTTGTGATCGAAATTCCCGCCTATCAAGATTTGCCCCAGTCCTTTAAGCGAGTGACTCGTTAGACAACACATTAACTTAGTCTGTTGAACCCCTGTAAACTCGGTAGCTAAAGCCCCATTCAGTAAAGATTGGGGCTTTTGGGTTGGCCGGTAGTATCTTTGTAGATCGCGCATTATTAGTTGCCGCTTTTCAAGATACAGTTTTTCAGTTCTGAAGTACCTTGGCCAGGGTTCAGTGTTTTACATGATCATTAGTTTAAGCCAGCGTCTTGTTCGTCAGACTGCTTTTTCAGGAGCACATACACGGCACCACTACCACCGTCCCGGGGTTGCGCCGTTACGAAAGCCAGCACCTGGGGCAGGCTCTGCAACCACTTGTTAACCATCGCCTTGAGCACAGGGCGGTTATCATCCGAGTTATAGCCCTTGCCATGTACTACCAGCACCAGGCGATACTGCCTCGATTGTGCGTGGGCAATAAAGTCCAGTAACTGCTTACGAGCATCGTCTCGGCGATAGCCATGAAGATCGATAGCGTCATCAATCGTAAGCTTGCCATTTCGAATCTGTTTCAGGTAGGCGTTCTGTATGCCGGGGCGGCGAAACTCCAGAAAATCATCGCAGGGTGGAATGAACTCATCACTAAGAGTGTCATCGATGGTTGCAGAAGTGCCTTCAGACTTACGCCTGTTAATCGCGCCGGGTGACTTTTGCAGGCTGGCCCTGTTGTTCTGCAGTGGATTGACGCCAGCCATTGCTTCACTAAACAGTTTATCGTCATCATCGTCAGGCATGCGTGTCTCTGTGAATTGTCGATTAAGTTTTATATGATGGTGATTCAAGTTTATCAGGATTCGTTTTAATGCACATTTTATTGAGCAATGATGATGGATACCTCGCCCCGGGGCTGGAGGTAATGCAGAACGCACTGCGCCAGCTGGGTCGAGTGACAACCGTCGTACCCGATCGTAACCGCAGTGCGGCAAGTAACTCGCTGACCCTGAATCGAGGGCTCAATGCCCATAAAGTTGATGATCAGTTTTTTAAGGTTGATGGCACGCCAACGGACTGTGTTCACCTTGCGATAACCGGCATCCTTGAGAATGAACCTGATATTGTGATTTCCGGCCCCAATGATGGCCCCAATATGGGTGACGATGTGCTGTACTCGGGTACCGTGGCGGCAGCAACAGAAGGGCGCTTTCTCGGATTTCCGGCAATTGCGGTATCCATGGCAAACTTCGAACCGCAGCACTATGCAACGGCTAGCTGGGCAATCGAGAAACTGATCCAGCGGTTACAGAATCACCCCCTTACCGATGACACGATTCTTAATGTGAATGTGCCAGATTTACCGGTCGAGCAGATACGAGGTTTTCAGGCGACTCGTCTGGGTAACCGGCATAAATCCGAGGGTGTTATCAAGCAGCAAAACCCCAGGGGGGAAACCATATACTGGGTGGGGCCGCCGGGTGAAGAACAGGATGCCGGAGAAGGAACCGATTTTTTCGCAGTAAAACAGGGATTTGTCTCGGTTACCCCTTTGCAGATCGATTTAACACGGTATGATAGCCTGCAAAATTTAAGTCACTGGCTTGGACAGCTCTGAGCCAGCATAGCAATCCCATAACAGGCTGTACTATTAGTGAATTTATCTGACCCCCGTGTGCAGGGCATAGGCATGACATCCCAGCGAACTCGAGATCGACTGATCGAGCGTTTGCGTAGTAAGGGCATACAGAATGAGCAGGTGCTTGAGGTGATGCGCGTGATGCCCAGGCATCTGTTTGTTGATGAGGCCATGAGTTCTCGTGCCTATGAAGATACCGCCTTGCCTATCGGTCATGGTCAAACCATATCGCAGCCTTTTATCGTGGCACGTATGACTGAGGTGCTGTTAAGTCGAGGTGTGCCGGATAGCGTACTTGAGGTTGGTACCGGTTCCGGATACCAGGCGGCTATTCTTTCACAACTGGTGCCCAAAGTTTATTCGGTCGAGCGTATAGAGGCCCTGCAAAATCAGGCGCGACAGCGTTATCAGATGATAGGCATTAACAATATCATGCTAAAACATTCCGATGGTAGCTGGGGATGGCCGCAAAATGCGCCATATAAAGCCATTATGGTCACCGCCGCGCCTGAAGAAATACCAAACTCCTTACTGGAGCAGCTAGCGGTGGGCGGCATGATGGTGATTCCGGTTGGCGCTCAGCAGGGGGTGCAGAAGCTGATTCTGATTACCCGTGAAGCAGATCAGTTCGTTCAGGAAGAGCTGGATGCGGTGCGTTTTGTACCCCTGTTAAATGGAGCTGTACGATGATTTTTTCGGGCTTATACAAACGTACAATGAGCTGGGCCGAACACCCTCATCGTGAGCGTTATCTGGTGGGTGTGAGTATCTTCGAGTCGTTCGTGTTCCCCCTGCCTACCGCTATGCTGATGGTGCCGATGGTGATTGCCACACCAGATAAAGCAACACGTCTGGCACTTATTACGACGCTGATGTCGGTTGTTGGGGCGGTGATTGGCTATCTGCTGGGCTGGGGTGCTATGAGTATGATTGAGCCCTGGATCGAGAAAATGGGCTGGCTGGATCAGCTGGATCTAGCACGTGCCGAATTCGAGCGTTATGGCGTACTTGCCGTTGCCATTGGTGCCTTTACCCCGGCACCCTTCAAGATATTTACGATTACCGCTGGTGTGCTGTCCATGTCATTTATTCCATTCCTGCTAGTTGCGCTGGCGGGGAGGGCTGCGCATTTCTTCCTGATTGCCTACCTGATGGCCTGGGCAGGACCGAGGCTGGAGCCTGTGGTCCGCAAATATATTGAGTGGCTGGGCTGGGCTACCATTCTTATCGCGGTAGCTGCTGTGGTTATTCATCGTTACGGAGTATAGCCAGGTCGATATGCAAGGATCTTGTCCGCTAAAGCGTCTGTTTGCCATAGCCCTGTGCTGGCTGCTGCTCGTGTTAAGCGGCTGTGCTGAGATGCCAGAACGCTGGGATCCACAGGCCTACACCGTAAAACGGGGTGATACCCTGTACTCCATTGCCTGGCGCTATGAGAAGGATTTTCGTGATCTCGCCGCCTGGAACAATATTCAGCCACCCTATGCGATTTTTCCCGGGCAACGACTGCAGATGCAGGCGGCAAACCGGGATGGTACGGTGTTATCCGCTGAGCGGCCGCAGCTATTAATCGAATCGAAAACCGGGCTGGCGGTGGATGAGGCTCAGTTGCAGCAAGAAGAGAGTGTCACAGAAGTACCTGAAGCTTTATATGTGGTTGTTGAAAAGGGCGATACGCTCTATTCCATCAGTAGAAAACAGGGGCTGAGTCACCATCAGCTGGCACGCTGGAATCATTTACGCTCACCTTATCTGGTCAAGCCTGGACAGAAGCTGCGCTTACGTCCGCCGGCAGCAGCACTGGGTCAGTCAGCATCGGAGCCTCCCCAGGCCGCAACAAAGCCGGTCAGGAAAAATGTAATAACCGCTACACCGATCCAGCCGTCCATCAGCAAGGCACCGACTATCAGTCAGCCACCCGCCTTACCCCGAAAGGTCGATCGCTGGCTCTGGCCTGTTGAAGGCAGGGTGGTCACGACATTCAGGGCAAAAGACACTTCCCGTAAGGGTATTAAAATTGCGGGCAAGCTGGGGCAGGAAGTCAGGGCATCGGCTGGTGGCACTGTGGTATACAGTGGTAACGGTCTCATTAATTATGGCAATCTTGTGATTATTAAACATAGTCACTCATTCCTGAGTGCCTATGCCCATAATCAGTCGTTACTTGTAAAGGAAGGGGATGCCGTCAAAGCGGGTCAGGCGATTGCACGTATGGGGCGTCTGCACCGGGAAAAACCACGTCTACACTTTGAAATTCGGCGTAATGGAAAGCCGGTTAATCCATTACATTACCTGCCCAAAGGGTAGCTAAATCACTCGAATGGGTTATTTGTCAATATAAAAACCTTCAAGAAATGCGAAAAAAGGAAAAATAAGTAAATTATTTCTTGTTTTTCTCCGGGCGTTACAGTAAAACTAAGCCATAAGTCTGTGATTTATAACCCTTTTATTACTCTTTTCTAATATTAAGAGGAGCTAAAAGAGAACCATTCTGCACCCGCCATAAACGAAACTAGCTCACGTGGGGAGGGCTAAAGTATGACTGCAATCTGCGAAAAGAAGTTATCACAGGATGAACTTGAAGAGGCTGGACTCCATATCGAAGAACCGCAGGACGAGATGTATCTCGATGATGTGGATAAAGATGATGAACTGGATCTGGATCTTGGCACCGAAGCCGCACTGCTCGATAAGAGTAAAGAATCTGAGACAACGAAATCCAGGTACACGGCCAGTACCAGTCTCAACCGAAAGGAAATGGATGCCACGCGCCTGTACCTGCGCGAAATTGAATTTTCACCCTTACTGACCGCGAAGGAAGAAGTTTATTACTCGCGTCTGTCACGAAAAGGTATCGAGTCTGCCCGCAAGAAAATGATCGAATGCAACCTTCGCCTGGTGGTGAAAATTGCACGTCGTTACATGAATCGTGGGCTGGCGCTGCTGGACCTGATCGAAGAGGGTAACCTCGGCCTGATCCGTGCCGTAGAAAAATTTGACCCTGAAAAGGGTTTCCGCTTCTCGACCTATGCTACCTGGTGGATTCGACAGACTATCGAACGCGCCCTGATGAATCAGACACGCACTATTCGCCTGCCGATTCATGTGATCAAGGAGCTGAATGTTTACCTGCGTGCAGCGCGCAAGCTCGAACAGACTAACGAGCATGAGCCAACCGCAGAAGAAATTGCCAAGCTGGTTGATAAGCCAGTTGAGAATGTTGAGAAGATGTTAGGTCTGCGTGACCGTGTAACTTCGGTTGATGTTCCCGTTGGTAAGGAAAACGACCGTCCGTTACTGGAAATCATCCCTGACCAGTCTAATCCTGAGCCTTCTTCTGTATTGCAGAATGAAGATGTGATGGCTAACCTGGAAATGTGGCTGAACCAGCTGGAAGAAAAGCAGCGTCAGGTTGTCGTACGTCGTTTTGGTCTGCATGGTTATGAGCGTACAACGCTTGAAGAAGTTGGCCGCGAACTGGGTGTGACACGTGAACGTGTGCGTCAGATTCAGATGGATGCCCTGCGTCATCTGCGTAAGATACTGGAGAGCCACGGTTTCTCTGAAGATCTTCTGCTTAACGAATAAAAGCGTAATTATCCCACACCTGAGGGAGGCGTAAGCCTCCCTTTTTTGGTTGTGGCCACCGTGTTATTACTATTATCTGGTCAACACAGGGAGATTTACATGGATAGAAAGTATGTGATGACAGCGCTTGGCTATGCGATTGTCGGTCTGGTTCTGGGTATCTATATGGCGGCATCGAAAAATCACGGGCAGCTGGTAACCCATGCGCATATTATGTTGCTAGGTTTCGTCGTATCCTTTATTTATGCGCTCTGTCATCGGCTGTGGCTTGACACAGACCAGCCGGGGTTGATGCGCTGGCAGTTTTATTCTCATCAAGTGGGCACCCTGTTGATCATTACAGGTCTGTTCTTACTGTATGGCAATTTCGCAGATGCAGAACTGCTGGATCCATTGCTCGCGATTTCATCGATTATTGTTTTGCTGAGTATGATCATGATGAAGGTGATGTTTATACGATCGTCGAAACTGACAGGCCAGGGGAAGTGATGGGCTTAGAGAATGATCGCTGCAATAATGGGTCGATCTTCTGACAGCAGAATGTTGTAGGTGCGGCAGGCAGCGGCTGAGTCCATAAACTCCACACCAATTCCCTGCTGGATGGCGATGGCATAACTTGATGGGTGTGGAAAAATAATCTTCTCACCGGTACCGATGATAATGATTTCCGGTGATAGCTCGACTAGCTGTTGCCAGTGTGTCTCTGCCATGTCGTCGATATGGCTGATTTCCCAGTCCTCGATTAGCAATGTGTTGCCCACAACAAGACTGCTACTGTAGGCTTTGTCATTGATCTCAATGCCGGTATCTGTGTAGGCGCGGATCACATTACTGCCATAGGTATAGTCTTCGCTGAGTTTCATAATAGCGTCGGTTCTGGCCAGGGGGAATTCCATTATACATGCAAACATCGTGAGAGGTGTGCCGATGAATAATATCCCGGTCAGGGAGGTTTAAATCAGCCCCGTTTCACTATATTATGCCCAGCTTAATAAGCGGCGAGAAAGCCGATAACAACGCCAGCGCGCTGGCATTGCGGAGTAAGAATTAATGCAACCGGTCAAAATTGGTTTAATGGGTCTTGGTACTGTCGGTGGTGGTACAGCAACAGTTTTACAGCGTAACTGTGAAGAAATATCACGACGTGTAGGGCGAAAGCTGGAAATTGTCCACGCAGCTGCCAGGGAAATTGCCGAGCAGACATTACTGGATCCCGGCAAAGTCAAACTGTCAGATGACGCCAGTAGTGTGGTAAACGATCCGGATGTCGATATCGTCGTTGAACTGATCGGTGGTTATTCTCCCGCCAAGGAGCTGGTACTGAAAGCCATTGAAAATGGCAAGCATGTGGTGACAGCGAATAAGGCACTCATTGCCATGCATGGTACCGAAATCTTCAAGGCGGCCGAGGAAAAGGGCGTTATTGTTGCCTATGAGGCCGCCGTTGCCGGTGGTATTCCTATTATCAAGGCCATGCGTGAGGGCCTTTCTGCGAACCAGATCGAATGGGTTGCCGGTATTATCAATGGCACGGGCAACTTCATTCTGACCGAAATGCGTGACAAGGGCCGTGCCTTTGAAGACGTACTCAAGGAAGCCCAGTCGCTGGGTTATGCGGAGGCGGACCCTACTTTTGATGTGGAAGGTATTGATGCCGCTCATAAGCTGACGATCCTTTCGTCACTTGCATTCGGAATCCCTCTGCAATTCGATAAAACCTTCACAGAAGGTATTAGTAAGGTGACCCAGGAGGATGTGGCTTATGCTGAAGAGCTGGGATATCGAATCAAACACCTGGGGATTGCGCGTCGTACCGACAAGGGTATCGAGATGCGAGTTCACCCAACATTAATACCCGAGCGTCGACTGATTGCGAATGTTGACGGTGTGATGAATGCGGTTCTGGTTAAAGCAGATGCCGTTGGCCCAACCCTTTACTACGGTGCTGGTGCCGGTGCCGAGCCTACGGCTTCAGCTGTTGTTGCTGACCTGGTGGATGTGGCACGAGCTATGGATTCCGATGCTGATCACCGTGTTGCCATGCTGGGCTTCCAGCCAGCGTCGATTAAGGATATTCCTGTGGTGGCACAGGATGAGTTTGAAACGTCTTACTATATCCGTATGCTGGCGGATGATCGTCCGGGTGTGCTCGCAGATGTTACCGGTATTTTTGCCGCTAATGACATATCTATCGAAGCCGTTATCCAGAAAGAGCCGCTGGAGGGGCAGAAGCGTGTTGGGCTGATTATGCTGACTTCGTGCATTCCTGAAAAGAACATGATGCAGGCACTGGCGAAAATTGAAGCACTGGATTCCATCGAAGGGGATGTTACCAAGATCCGTCTGGAGCACCTCGACTAGATATTAGCGGTAATCAGGGCTTAATCGAGGGCAATGCGTCCTCGAATGCCCGGGTCCAGCTGACGGGCATATCGATGGGCCCAGCCTGCTTGAGTAACTGAATGTACGCCTTACGTGGAATCATACCAGCCCCCATGGATGACAGGTGCTCGGTATACACCTGGGAATCTATCAGTTCAAACTTGTTCATTTCTAGAAAACGGCACAGGTAAAATAGCGCTATCTTTGATGCATTGCTGACCTTGCTGAACATCGATTCGCCACAGAATACGCGTCCACTGTGTACACCATAGATGCCGCCCAGTAAGGTGCTGTCCTGCCAGAATTCAACACTATGTGCTTGCCCCAGAGTATGTAGCTCAATATAGGCATCGATCATCTGTTGTGAGATCCAGGTCCCAAGCTGGTTTTTACGCGGCTGCAAGGCGCATTGATGAATGACCTCTTCGAATGCCAGGTCCATGGTGACACGATATTCCATGTTTCGAATATTTTTAGACAGGCTTCGACTGACCTTGAGTTGATCAGGGAAAAGCACAAATCGTGGGTCGGGGGACCACCAGAGTATCGGCTCGTTTTCTCCGAACCAGGGGAAAATACCTTGCTGATAGGCGCTCAGTAACCATTCGGCAGTCAGCTCGCCACCGGCAGCCAGCAGGCCATCCGGGTCTTTCATGGCCTGTTCGACGGGCGGAAAAACACCGGGAGTATCCAGATTAAGCCATTGCAGGGAGATCATTCGCGAAGTGTAGGGGAACTGCTACACTTAGACAATAACTATAAATCAGGTACTTACGGAATATGCAAAAAACATTACCGGATCTGTATGTATTAATGGTGGAGCCTTCCAGGTCGCAGGCTAAATACATACACAGGGAGTTAAAGGCTGCTGGCATCGAGCATTTTGATATTGCACTTGATGGTGCTTCAGCACTGGAAAAAATGCGCATTAATCATCCCGACCTCGTTATCAGTACCATGTACTTACCCGATATGACGGGTTCGGATCTGGTGCATGCAATGCGTGAAGACCCGGTGCTACATGATGTTGCCTTTATGCTGATCTCCAGTGAAACCGGCTTTGAGTATATCGATCCGATTCGTCAGGCAGGGGTTACCGCAATCCTCCCCAAGCCATTCGAATCATCTCAGCTGAAACGAGGCCTCTATAACACGCTGGATATTCTGAATCCGGAATCCATCATGCTGGATGAGTTCAATATCGAAGATCTGAAGGTACTGATTGTTGACGATAGTCGAATGGCACGGAATCATATAAAGCGTATTCTGAAAGGTATGGGGATTGAGCATATTACCGAAGCTGATGATGGCACAACGGCAGTGCCCATTATGAATGAGCAATTCTTCGATTTTGTGGTAACGGATTACAATATGCCCGAAATGGATGGTAAGGCGCTCATCGAATACATACGTAATAGCAGCAACCAGCAATCAGTTCCCGTGTTAATGGTGACCTCGGAGGATAACCAGAAAACCTTGCAGGCCGTTGAACAGGCGGGTGTTTCTGGTATCTGTGATAAGCCTTTTGAAGCCGATACGGTGCGTGACCTGATTCATGTCATGATGTCAGACGTATAAACCATCAGCGTTACGACTATTACACAACTGATACGCATTGATTTGCTGGCGAGATATTTCTATCTCGCATCTGTATAAATTCTATCCACTTCCGGGTATATTCAAGTCCAGTGCAACGAATTATTATGGTTTTAAACGAATAACCTGCAGTGTTTCCTTTCTGATGTACAAACATATAAAACACTCCGGCCGCTGGCTAATATCACATAAAGACTGGAAGGCCCATCTCGTCTTTATGCTGGGTGGTGCTGTTGTTGGTCTGGTTGCGGTATTTATGGCCGTGTCCAGCGAGTGGGCCAATCATATGTTTTTCAAGATGGTGCAGGCTTATGGCTTTCTGCCATTTATTGTCTCGCCAGCCGTGCTGGTTCTTATCGTTTTTCTCACACGTAAATATTTTCCCGGTGCCGAAGGCAGTGGCATTCCCCAGGTAGTCGCAACGCTGGAGCTGGGCCACGAGAAAGAGCGAAGTGCGTTGCTTACCCTGCGTATCGCCTTTGGTAAAGTGTTTCTCTGTATTCTGGGCTTGCTTGGTGGAGCATCCATCGGGCGTGAAGGTCCGACCGTGCATGTGGGCGCGGCGATTATGTTTTCGTTGCGAAAGTTTGTGCGTTTTCGTCTTTATGATATGGAACGCGTGTTGATTATTGCAGGTGGTGCGGCAGGTGTTGCAGCGGCTTTTAATACGCCGTTGGCAGGTATTGTATTTGCGATTGAAGAATTGAGTCGTTCCTTTGAAGTGCGTACACGAGGCCTGATGTTAGGCGCGGTTATGATCGCAGCAATCACCGCCATCGCCATTCTCGGGGATTACACCTACTTCGGTAAAACCAGCGCAACGATTGAACTGTCTGATGCCGTGATTCCTGTACTCGTATGTGGCATTTTCTGTGGTTTGCTCGGTGGTATCTTTAGCCTGATGCTGATTCAGGGTAATCGCTGGATTGCACCTTATCGAAATAATAATCCCTACATTATTGCTGCCTTGTGTGGCCTCGGTATTGCCATTATTGGTTATTACTCGGGTAACTTAAGTTACGGTAATGGCTATGAAGAAGCCAAAGCGCTAATGAATAATACCGGTGAGATCACCGGCGATTATGGTTTTTATAAATTACTGGCAACGGTTGTTTCTTATCTGAGTGGTATACCCGGTGGTATTTTTGCACCCTCACTGGCAACCGGTGCAGGGCTTGGTGCCTTTCTTACCGAGTGGTTAGTTAACTATCCCTATGGAGCAGTTATTTTATTCGGCATGGTGGGTTATTTTGCAGGTGTTGTGCAGGCGCCGATAACGGCATTTGTAATTGTTATTGAAATGACGGATCAGCACCAGTTGATTGTACCCTTGATGGTAACTGCATTTCTGGCAACGGGTATTTCAAAGTCAGTCTGTAAAACACCCATTTACAGTACCCTGGCCGATAATTTCCTGCCCGACGACAAGAAAATTCATTCCTGATTCTGTGCGGCCTCAGCATCATCGCGATAGGGTGAGGCGGCCAGTAAGTCTTCACCATAGTCTTCCAGTGCAGCGGACTCACGTTGCAGGTGATCTACCAGAATACGGTGAAACTCGGGGTGTGCAACCCAGTGTGCGGAGCGAGTTTTCACGGGTAGAAAGCCTCGTGATATTTTATGCTCACCCTGTGCGCCAGGTTCGAAAGTTTTGAGCTTATGCTGGATGCAATATTCGATACCCGTGTAATAGCACACCTCGAAATGCAGGCTGTCATATTCTTCCAGGCAACCCCAGTGACGTCCGTACAGTGTGTCCTTGCCAATAATACAAATGGCGCCGGCAACAATCTGTTCGCCATTGTATGCAAATATAGCCAGTAGTCGCGAGGCAATCTTTTTAAAGAAGTTAAGGCTTAGAGTCGGTGTGCCAGATTTTTTCATAAACGTAATCTGGTAAAAGAAATAGAGTTTATCCCATTGCTCGTCACTTAATTCGTTACCTTTACAGGTGCGAATCTCTATACCCTGATCGCGTACCTTGCGTCTTTCCTGACGAATATTTTTACGCTTTTTGGATGTCATCTGCGATAGAAAGTCATCGAAATTCTGGTAGTTGTGATTTTTCCAGTGAAACTGGTAATCGAAGCGCTGGAGTTCGGTGTGCTTCTCAAGCGCTGCAAAATCATCAGCTTCGGTAAATAACCAGTGAACACTGGAGTAGTTCTGTTTCTGGCTAAACTCCAGTGCAAATTTAATTAATAACGATTTTATTTGCGCATCATTGTTCTGACTTAGAATGCGCGGCCCCTGGCAAGGGGAGTAGGGTATGGATACCACCAGCTTTGGATAGTAGTTTAAGCTGGCTCGTCGGTAAGCGTCTGCCCAGGCCCAGTCAAAAACAAACTCGCCGTATGAATTATGTTT
>JBFHWF010000040.1:0-20456 GCA_041589175.1 Gammaproteobacteria bacterium | reverse complement strand
CTGGTGAATCATATGCGCGACCAGCTCCTTACCGGAACCGGATTCACCATGGATAAATACCGGGGCCTGACTACGGGCCAGTTTGTTAATTTTCTGTCGCAGGCTGACCATGGCGGGTGATTCACCCAGTAATCGGAGTTTGCTATCGCTTGCCGAGCTGCTGTCAGTGTGTGGTGATTCTGTACCGGGTAGTTTGATGGCGGAGGTGACCAGGTTACGCAATACCTGTAGATCAATCGGTTTGGAGACAAAATCGAATGCCCCGGCCTTAAGTGCACGTACCGCCGATTCCATATTACCGTATGCCGTGATGACCGCCACCGGTACCATGGGATGATGCGTCTGGATATGTTCCACCAGTTCGATGCCATTGCCATCGGGCAGGTTCATGTCGGTCAGGCACAGGTCAATCTTCTGCTCTGCCAGAATGGCCTTGGCGGTGGTGACATCATTAGCCGAGCGGGTATCCAGCCCCATGCGGCTGAGGGTAATCTCGGCCAGCTGGCAGATATCCGGTTCATCATCGACAACCAGGGCAATTTTAGTCTGTGTCATGGGTCTGTTCCGAGGCTAGAGGGGTTCCGGCTAACAGGTGAATAGTAAAACAGCTGCCGGCATTGTCCACCTCCTCGTAGCGAATTTTTGCACGGTTACTTTCCACCATCTCACGGGAAATAAACAGGCCGAGTCCGGAGCCTTTGGAGTTGGTGGTAAAAAACGGGTCGAAAATCTGTTCGATCGTTTCATCGGGGATGCCGGGGCCGTTATCGAATACCTTGATATATGGCTGATCGTGCTGTGTGTCGTGCCCGGCTGCAATACGAATCCGGACGTCTTCTATTGGGTGATTATTGTGGGCGATGGCATTACCACATAAGTTGTACATCACCTGACTCAGGTGGCTCGAGTCGAATAATACATGGATGGGGCGATCTTCCAGGTCGATGATGAGCTGGTCTTTTTTCAGTTCATTGCCCAGCAAAAACTCATCCCGAAACGTTGCAAGCCACTGATGAAGCTCGATGACTTCGCTGTTACTTTTATTCGAGCGAGACAGTTGCAATACGTTCTTAACCACCGTATCGAGGCGTTGTACCTGGGTGGTGATGATATCGGTCAGCTTTTTATCAGCCGCATCCAGCTCCGCTTCCTGTAGTAACTGGGCGGCATGGTTAATGGCGCTCAGTGGGTTACGAATCTCATGGGCGATACTGGCGGTAAGTCGCCCGAGGGAGGCCAGTTTGATCTGTTGAAAGCGCTGATTTAACTGCGTGGCATCTTCCAGAAAAATCAGGGTATCACCACTGTTCTGTAAGCGACGAAAGCCGGGCTGGATATCGGGCAGGCCACTTTCCTGGCGAATGGCATTATGGTGCATATTGGGTTGCTTCTGCCATTCCAGAAAGCGGGTGTACAGCGCCGGTTTAATCTCCTGCAGATGTGGAGAAAGTAACAGGGGGATATTACCGAGCAGGGTTTCTGCCGAGTCGTTGGCCATACGAATCTGGCCATCATCGCTGACAACAATAATGCCTGTGCGCATATTGCGGATGATATCTTCGTTGAGCATTTCCAGGCTGATAATGTCTGCTTCGCGGGCATCCGCCAGCTGTTCGGTTTCCCGTACACGCCGGGTGAGCGTAGATGCCAGATAGCTGGTGGCAAAAAATGCCAGCCCGAGTAAACCGGCGCGGGTGTAGTCGAGACCTGCACTGAAACCGGATATCTGGCTGTAAGTCTGTTCGACCAGAATGGCGATGGCGGCGAGTGCGGCAAACAGAATGGCGACCCGGCCACGCAAAAAAGTACCTGTGGCGGTGACATTAATAATGAGCAGAATGCTCAAAGAGCTATTGAGGCCACCACTGTAATGGGAGAGCAGGGTAATTAACAGAATATCTGTAGCATTGCCGAGGATGACCTGGTTTTCAAAACTGAAGAGGCGATGCTGGCACAGGCCATAGTAGGCCAGTGCGCTAATCAGCAGGCTAAAGGCGGTTGCCAGAAATGCATCGGAATCTCGATTGCCGAGAAAGCCCATCCATTCCACCTGGTAGAAACCCACCAGAAAACTCAGTGACAGGACAATGCGATACAGATTGAACTGCTGCAGAAGCCGCCATTCCAGCGGGCTGATATGCAGCTGTTTGTTGTCGAGATTACTTTTGTCCAGATCAATCAAACCGACTGTTTCCAGGCGTTCAGATGCTGTTGGTTACAGAAACTTTTGCCGGCGCTCTGTAGCGCATCGCTGGCAGGGATATAGGCTTCACAGTACTGGCATTTGACCGTGTCATGGCTAACCACTCTGGCAGCCTCCGGGCGGCTCTGTTGTAGTCGCTTGACGGTTGTGCGAGCCAGCCATAGCAGCCCGGCCACTAACAAAATAACAAAAATACTTTTAATCATATCTGGTACGTCGTTTACTGATAAAATTCAGGTCAGCGGGCGGTAGTGAACTGCCGCATATGATCCATTCTATAACAGAACAGGCGTAATATGACGCAAGCGGTACAACTTTGCCTGATCCAGGAGCGCTTCCTGGTCGGTGATATTAAAGCGAATACGCGAAAAATCCTATCCCTGATGCAGCAGGCAGCCGATGCGGGTGCTGATATTGCAGTATTTCCCGAGCTAGCGTTAAGCGGGTATCCGCCCGAAGATTTACTCATGCGCCGCGGCTTTATCCGTCAGGTGGAACAGGGGATAAAAACAATTGCCGAGCAGAGTGGCGAGATGCAGGTCGTGTTTGGCGCACCGCGCCATGTGGATCATGCACTCTATAATGCGGCTATTGTGTGCCAGCACGGTGAAGTGAAAGGTGAGTATTACAAGCACAGTTTGCCCAACTATGCGGTGTTTGATGAGAAACGTTATTTCCACCCAGGACATGATCCGCTGGTCATTGAATGTGGCGCACAGCGACTGGGCATTATTATCTGTGAAGACGCCTGGTTTGAAGCGCCCGGTCAGCTGGCAAAAGATGCCGGTGCCGAAGCGCTCATTATATTGAATGCATCCCCCTATCACCGAAACAAACAACAACAGCGGCTGGATATGCTGCGAAGCCGTCAGCAGGCATTGCAGTTACCATTGTTTTATCTAAACCTGATCGGTGGTCAGGACGAGCTGGTATTCGATGGCGATTCGCTGGTGATGAACAGGCAGGGAGAACTGGTTGGGCGTGGCCCGGAGTTTGAGCCAGCGCTATTACACTACCAGCTGGCGGCGGATGGTCATATTACCGCCATAAATACGCCTCTCAATGAGCCTCTCGATGAAATGGCCAGCCTGTACAGGGCACTGGTCACGGCAGTACGCGACTATGTGAGTGGCAATGGTTTTGACGGTGTGGTGATAGGGCTGTCGGGAGGTGTCGACTCGGCGCTAACCCTGGCTATTGCCGCAGATGCGCTGGGTCCGGAAAAGGTTCATGCGGTGATGATGCCATCGCGTTATACCGCGCAGATCAGTCTCGATGATGCCGCCGAAGAGGCGTATACGCTGGGTGTGGATTACCGGATTATTCCCATCGAAAAAACTTTTGAGGCATTTCTCGATACCCTGGCTGAAGATTTTGCCGGTACCGAGGTTGATACGACTGAGGAAAATATTCAGGCTCGCTGCCGGGGTGTTATTCTGATGGCTCTGTCAAACAAGCTCGGTCGGATGGTGCTGACAACCGGTAATAAGAGTGAGATGGCAGTGGGTTACAGTACGCTTTATGGTGATATGGCGGGTGGCTTTGCACCACTGAAGGATGTGGAAAAACAGCTGGTGTATGCACTATGCCATTATCGAAACCGGGTTTCGCCGGTGATTCCCGTGCGTGTGCTGGAGCGCCCACCCTCGGCAGAACTGCGCCCCGATCAGACCGATCAGGACAGCCTGCCAGACTATGCCGTGCTGGATGCCATACTGCGTATGAGTGTCGAAGATGACATACCACGGGAAGAGATTGTTGCGGCGGGCTATGATGCTGAAACCGTGGATCGGGTGCTCAGGCTGGTGCAGATTAACGAGTATAAACGTCGTCAGGCACCACCGGGAGTGCGTATTACCCAACGTGCCTTTGGCCGGGATCGTCGCTACCCAATCACTTCGGGCTATCGACGTCGCTGAATAAGTGTGTATCATTAGCAGCAACAGGCATTAATGAACCGGTGAAATATAATGAAAAAAATTGAAGCCATTATTAAACCCTTCAAGCTGGATGATGTTCGCTCAGCTCTCACCGAGATTGGTATCACGGGCATGACCGCCACCGAAGTAAAAGGCTTTGGTCGTCAGAAGGGGCATACTGAGCTATATCGTGGTGCGGAATATGTGGTCGACTTTATTCCCAAGGTGAAACTCGAACTCGTACTTGAAGATGAACGTGTGGACCCCTGTGTTGAGGCTATTACCAGTGCAGCACGCACCGGTAAAATTGGTGATGGTAAAATCTTTATTACCGATATCGAGAATATTGTGCGTATCCGCACTGGCGAGAAGGGTGAAGAGGCGATCTAGTCGCTTCCCCCTGTAGTTCGCTACCCGCACAGGCAGCTTCAGAGCGAGTCAGTTACCATAACTGTAACAAGTCCTTTCGTTGATTATCATATGGCGTGTCTACAGGCGAAATCCGCGAGAGGGAATTCGCCTGTTGTCTATTAATGGGAATAGATGCTACTGAAGGCTGTCAGGCCGCGGAGCCTCTTTCTGCAGAGCAGATACATTGGCTGCAATCTGTGTGTCTGCCTGATTGCCATTGCTATCAATCACCAGCTGGGCGTCATTGGCCAGTTGATCAAGCCCCAGCTTGCGGTAGGCCTTAACCATGATTTTCAGTGCCCGGCGACTGGCGGGGGTGGTCGGATAATTTTCCAGAACATACTGACTACGTTTGGCCGCAGCTAACCAGGCTTTACGCAGGATGTAGTAATCCGCTGCGTGTAGCTCCGCTTCCGCCAGCTTATTGCGCAGGAACAGCAGATGCTGGTAGGCGTCGACGGCATAGCGACTATCCGGGTAGCGCTCTACCAGGGTTGAAAAGCTGTTCATGGCATCATGCATGGACTGGTTATCGTGCAGGGCCATATCCCGAGGGAAGTAATCGTCCAGAAAGCCGCGTCCCCGGGTAAAGTCGGCTCGACCTTTGAGATACCAGGCATAGTCAACGTGTTCATCGCGGGGGTTGAGGCGGATAAATCGGTCCGCTGCCGCAATTGCCGATTCGGGTTCTTCGAAACGGTAATAGGCATAGGCAACATCCAGCTGTGCCTGACGGGCATAGGGGCTGAACGGGAAGCGAGCCTCGAGGTTTTCCAGGTGCTTGATGGCCGTTTCAAACTCGGCCGCACGCAGGGCGAGGGTGGCTTCCTCGTAAAAGTCATCGGCTGTCCAGCCTGCATAAGGGTCTTTTTTAACCCCATCGCTGCAAGCGATTAGAAACAGAGATAAAATAGAGATAGAAAACAGTCGCAACATAGTTTGTGTCAGTTATAACGCTAAAACAGACCCCATTATACTAGAGAAGTCTTACATGTCCGCTGAAAATTCCAGTGAATCTGCTGGTGAAATCATCAAATGCACGATCCCGCTGGAATATGCAGCACAACGCTTAGACGCGGTACTGGTGCAAATGTTCCCGGATTATTCGCGCAGCCGCCTGCAACAGTGGATTAAGGCCGGGCGTGTACTGATCGACGGTCAACAGCCCCGGCCCCGGGAAAAGCTGATCGGCGGTGAGCAGCTGGAGCTGCATATTGAGCATGATAATCTGGACGAGCATGTTGAGGCTCAGGATATTCCACTGGATATTGTCTATGAAGACGAAGACATTCTGGTCATCAACAAGCCAGTAGGTATGGTTGTTCATCCCGCAGCCGGGCACAGCCGGGACACCCTGCAGAATGGCCTGCTTTACTATGATGAGCACCTGCACGAAGTGCCCCGTTCCGGTATCGTTCATCGGCTTGACAAGGACACATCAGGCCTGCTGGTGGTGGCGCGTAATCTAAAGGCCCACAAGTCACTGGTCGAGCAATTACAGGCACGTACGGTACATCGTGAATATCAGGCGATTGCATTTGGTACGCTAACCGCCGGGCGAACCATCAATATGCCAATTGGTCGTCATGGCCGTGATCGTAAGAGAATGGCGGTCAAGCCCGAAGGCAAGGAGGCAATCACTCATTTTCGCGTACTCGACCGCTATCGTGGTCATACCCGTATCCGCGTCAACCTGGAAACTGGCCGTACTCACCAGATACGAGTGCATATGGCCTATGTAAAACACCCACTGGTGGGTGATCAGACCTATGGTGGGCGCCTGCAGATCCCCGCGGGAAGTAATGATGAACTCAAGCAGGCCCTGCGTAATTTCAAGCGGCAGGCGCTGCATGCCCATAAACTGGGGCTGGTGCATCCGATAACGGGAAAGGAGATGCACTGGAAAGTGCCCTTACCTGAGGATATGAAACAGTTAATCGCGGTGCTGGAGGCGGATGTGAACCGGGAGTACCAGCAGACAGAATATGAAGATTTTCTCGACATGTTCTCCGATGAGTTCACCGATGAGTACTGAGCCGGGCATAATTATTCCCGACTGGCCAGCGCCTGCTATGGTTCGGGCCATCTCGACCACGCGCAGAGGTGGCTTTAGTCAAGGTCCGTATAACAGCCTGAATCTGGCCCTGCATGTGGAAGATGATGCCGCCCAGGTGGCGAGTAACCGGCAGCACCTGAAAACGCATGCGTCACTGCCTGCGGAGCCTTTGTGGCTGGAGCAGGTTCATGGTGACCGTGTCGTTGATGCCAGCCAGTGCAGTACTTCTACGCCTGCCTGTGATGCCAGCTTTAGTGATCAGCCCGGCGTGGTGTGCGCGGTGATGACAGCGGACTGCCTGCCGGTACTGATCTGCGACCGTCAGGGTGAGCGCGTGGCCGCCGCGCATGCGGGCTGGCGTGGGCTGGCGGCGGGTGTTATCGAATCCAGCGTCGGCGCACTCCAGCGACCGCCCCAGGACCTGCTGGTGTGGCTAGGGCCTGCCATAGGGCCGAAGGCCTTCGAAGTGGGAGACGAAGTCCGTACCGCTTTTGTGTCTGATATGCCCGGCGCGGCCAGCGCATTCCGTGAAACACGTGCGGGGCACTACCTTGCCGATCTCTATCAACTGGCTCGCCTGCGACTGCTACGTCTGGGTGTTGAAGACGTGTATGGTGGCGGGTATTGTACCTTTACTGATGCAGATCAGTTTTTTTCGTTTCGACGAGATGGTAAAACAGGTCGTCAGGCCAGCCTGATCTGGCTTGAAAAAACATAAAAATAAACGACATATTCATAATTTACGGGAAAATCACTATGAAATGGTCAATTCTCACCCTGGTGGGTGCTGATCAGCCGGGCATTGTTGCGGCTGTTAGCGGTGCCCTGTTTGATGCGGGTTGTAACCTGGGGCAGGCTTCAATGATGCGGCTGGGGGATAACTTCGCCATTATGCTGCGGGTGTCTCATGCGGCAGAAACCGACCTGCGGGGAGTACTGGCAGAGGTGTGCCAGCGGCTTAGCCTGCACTTACACCTGGATGAAGATGTCACCTCTGACCAGCCTGCGGTCGACCCTGATGTGCAGGTTACCGTATATGGTGCGGATCGTAGCGGTATCGTCGCCCAGGTTGCCGGTGCGCTGGCAGAAGCGGGGCTGAATATTACTGATCTGGAAAGTGATATGGGGGGAGACCCACAGCACCCGATTTATGTGATGAGTCTGGAGGGTGTAGCTGGCGAAGGTATCGAGGCGTTACAGCGTGCCGTTGAAAACCTGGATTCGACGATAGAAGTGAATATCGACGAGATAAGCACCTTGCGTGCATAGGTGGTCCCATGGATATTCTGGTTTATCCCGATGAGCGCCTCAAACAGGTTTCCGATTCTATCGAGGCGATTGATACTGAGTTAACCGCCTTTATTCATGAGCTGGAACAGGCGCGTCTTGCCGGTCCCGGTGCGGTAGGTATTGCCGCGCCTCAGGTGGGCGTGTTTCAGCGTGTGGTGATCGTGGATGTTTCGGGGATGAAAAAGCCGGTGGATAATCATGGTCATATGATTATGATTAACCCGGAAATCACCGAGTGGGACGGTATGGCAATGGGGCGGGAAGGCTGCCTGTCAGTACCGGATTTTACCGGCAATGTGATTCGTGCTGAGCAGATTCAGCTGAATTTCCTGGATCCACAGGGAGAACGTCATGAAATCACGGCCAGTGGCTTTGAGGCCAGGGCGATCCAGCATGAGCTTGATCATCTCGATGGTCTGCTGTTTCTGGATCGTCTGGTAAGTCGTAGAAGTGATTTATTTAAACGGAAAAACTATAAAAAATAACAAGATATGGCATTTTTTTGTGACATTACATGAATAATCATCTACTATTATCTCAATAGTTTAGGATGATCATTTATGACAGCAGGATTAAATCTGGATGCACAGCAATCTAATGCACTGGCGATAAGCCTGTGCAATATTGGCCTGTGCGACTATTGTCTTCCACCCACACCCAGCATTAATTTTAGTAATAGCTGGGCGCAGATTCTGGGTTATCGCCCACAGGATATCCCGCCTGCCGAAATCTTTCAGAGCTGGTGGGGCCAGCAGATTCATCCCAATGATCATGCGCGTGTCATCAGTCTGTTCAATAAACTCTATTCCGGAGATCTGAAAAAACTCAATTGCAGTTTTCGTGTGCAGAATAAACGGGGTGACTGGCTCGATGTGGAAGTGATGGCCACCGTCATCAAGCGTGATGAAGCGGGCTGGGCGCGTCATGTCTTTACCGTCATGCGTGACCTGCAGAACAGTGAAAACCGTTATAAGCGTATCGTCGAAAACCTCAATGAAGGTATCTGGGTAGTTGATCGTTATAACAATATCCAGTTTATCAATCCCGCCTTGTGCGAGATGCTCGGTTACCAGGTCGACGAAATGCTGGGGCGCTCGGTGATGGATTTTGTTGATCAACAGAACCAGTCGCTACTCAAACAGCAGATTAACGAGCGTAAAAAAAACAAGCCTGGTTTTTACGAACTCGAGCTACTCCATAAAGACGGCCAGAATGTACCGATCCAGGTTGAGTCTGCGGGCCTGCTGGATTATCAGGGTGTCTACGATGGCATGGTTGAAGGTATTAAGGATCTGAGTGACATCCGAAGCCAGCAGCTGAAACTGAAAATGTTATCCTCGGCTATTGAGCAGAGTGGTTCGATGGTGATGATCAGTAACCAGGATGCACAGATCGAGTATGTGAATCCAAAACTCTGCAGCATTTCCGAGTACAGCAAGGATGAGCTGATTGGTCAGAACGCACGTATTTTCCGTCCCGATGATATCGACATGGAAATGTTATCAGATCTATGGGCAAATATTAGTTCGGGTAGTGAGTGGCAGGGTGAAATTCAGCTGCGTAAAAAGAATGGCGAATGCATCTGGGTGCTGATGTCAGTGTCATCGATCAGTGATGAAAAAAATCAGATCAGCCATTTCGTCACCGTGTGTGAAGACATCTCGCAACTGAAAGAAGCGCGCATGCGCATGGAAGAACTGGCTTATGTGGATAGCCTCACCGGGCTGGCAAATCGTGTTCTGTTTCGCGACCGTCTCGAACAGGTATTAAAAGGGCTGCAACGTTCTGGTAGCAGTGCCGCATTACTCTATCTCGATCTGGATGAATTCAAACGTATTAATGACTCTATGGGGCACGATGTAGGTGATGCCCTGTTAATGAAAGTGGCAGAATCGCTACGTCAGTGTGTGCGACATCAGGATACCGTAGCACGTATGGGTGGCGATGAATTTGTTATTCTGCTGACCGATATCGATGGTATGTCGGGTGCGTCTGCTGTGGCGCGAAAGATTATGGAAACCATGGCGCAACCGGTACAGCTGTTAAAAAATGAAATTCTGATTACACCCAGTATTGGTATTACGCTGGCGCCAGCCGATAGCCTGAACGCAGATATCCTGTTAAAGAATGCCGACATGGCGATGTACAAGGCCAAGTCATCCGGGCGAAATAATTATCAGTTCTTTACCGAAGAAATGAACGCGCAGATTGTGGATCATCTGATTATCGAAAATGATCTGCGTCGAGCCATAGATAACGATGAGCTTTATCTGATGTATCAACCCAAGTGTTCACTGGAAGATGAACAACTAGTGGGTGTTGAGGCGCTGTTGCGCTGGAATCATCCTGCCAAGGGTGAATTATCTCCCGAGTATTTTATTCCCATTGCAGAAACCGCCGGGCTCATGGTGAAGCTGGGTAAGTGGGTGTTGCGAAATGCCTGCAAGGAAGTACGAGGGTTGCAACTTAAAGGCTTGCCGGGTCTGGAGCTTGCGGTGAATCTGTCGACACGCCAGTTCCGTGATCCAGAACTGATTGACACCATTCAGAATGCGCTGGCGGAAACCGATTTTAAGGCCGTAGAACTGGATCTTGAAATTACCGAAACGACGCTGATGGAACAGATTGACCGTGCGGTGAATTTACTCGACCAGATCAAGGCGCTGGGTATCTCGGTGACCATCGATGATTTTGGTACGGGTTATTCATCGCTAAATTACCTCAAGCGGTTACCGCTGGATACGCTGAAAATCGACAAGACCTTTATCCAGGAAATACCAGAAGACAAGGATGATATGGAAATCGCTGCAGCGGTAATTGCGATGGCTCACAAGATGGGGCTCAAAGTGGTTGCCGAGGGGGTTTCTTCGCAAGAGCACTGGGACTTCCTGTATCAGAATAATTGCGATATTGCTCAGGGCTACCTGACGGGTAAACCGATGTTAGCTGACGAGCTGCTGGAGCGCTTTTCCAGATAGATCTCGATTGCGCTGTATCAAGGCTATATGCGCCATCCGTAATAACCCTGCCATTATGACTTGAATTCGTCGGTATTAACCCCTATCTGATAGCTAATAGAATTTCAGATACGAGGCTATGCCATGCGAATGGATAGATTAACCAGTAAATTCCAGCTGGCGCTTTCCGAAGCCCAGTCCCTGGCCGTTGGGCGTGATCACCAGTTTATTGAACCGGTTCACCTGATGCTGGCACTGCTCGATCAGGATGGTGGTTCGGTACGCCATCTACTGACGATGAGTCAGGTCAATGTCAATGGCCTGCGCTCGAAGCTTGGGGAAGAGCTTGAGCGCCTTCCGCAGATAGAAGGTAATGCGGGCGATGTGCACCTGTCGAACGATCTCGGTCGTGTGCTGAATGTCTGTGACAAGCTGGCACAGAAACGCAAAGATGACTACATCTCCAGTGAACTGTTTGTGCTGGCCTGCCTTGAGGACAAATCACGCATCGGTGATTTACTACGTGAATTTGGCGCCGATAAAAAATCCCTGGAAGAATCTATTAATAAGGTTCGTGGTGGGCAGAGTGTGAATGACCCAAATGCGGAAGATCAACGCCAGGCGCTGGAAAAATACACCATCGATTTAACCGAGCGTGCGGAACAGGGCAAGCTGGACCCGGTGATTGGTCGTGATGAAGAAATTCGGCGCACCGTGCAGGTACTGCAACGCCGAACCAAAAATAATCCCGTATTAATTGGTGAGCCGGGTGTTGGTAAAACTGCGATTGTTGAAGGTCTTGCTCAGCGCATCGTGAATGGCGAAGTGCCTGATGGTTTACGTAATAAACGGTTACTGTCGCTGGATATGGGTGCATTGATTGCCGGTGCGAAATTCCGCGGTGAATTCGAAGAGCGTTTAAAGGCTGTACTCAATGATCTTGCCAAGCAGGAAGGTCAGATCATCCTGTTTATTGACGAAATTCATACCATGGTGGGCGCGGGTAAATCCGAAGGTGCCATGGACGCCGGTAATATGCTCAAGCCTGCACTTGCACGTGGCGAATTACATTGTGTCGGTGCAACCACGCTAGATGAGTATCGCCAGTACATCGAGAAAGATGCTGCTCTGGAGCGCCGCTTCCAGAAAGTGCTGGTTGATGAACCCAGTGTGGAGGATACCATTGCGATTTTGCGTGGTCTGAAAGAACGCTACGAAGTCCATCACGGTGTTGATATTACTGACCCGGCGATCGTGTCTGCAGCAACGCTTTCCCATCGTTATGTCACCGATCGTCAGTTGCCGGATAAGGCGATTGATTTAATCGACGAGGCAGCCAGCCGTATTCGTATGGAAATCGATTCCAAGCCGGAAGCGATGGACCGCCTTGAACGTCGTTTGATCCAGTTAAAAATCGAGCGTGAAGCCTTAACGAAAGAAGACGACAAGGCGTCGAAAGAGCGTCTGTTAAAATTGCAGGAAGAAATCGACAAGCTGGAACAGGAGTTCCAGGAGCTGGATGAAGTTTGGACGTCTGAAAAAGCGGCTTTACATGGTACAGCAAGTATCAAGGAACAGCTGGAACAGGCGCGTCTGGAACTGGAAACCGCGCGTCGCGCCAATGACCTGGCGCGTATGTCGGAACTTCAGTACGGCCGTATTCCCGAGCTGGAAAAACAGCTGGATATGGCATCCCAGGTTGAAATGCAGGAAATGACATTACTGCGTAACCGAGTGACCGAGGAGGAAATCGCCGAGGTGGTTTCCCGTTCAACCGGCATTCCGGTTGCCAAGATGATGGAAGGTGAAAAGGAAAAACTGCTGCGCATGGAAGACGAGATTGGCAAGCGCGTGGTTGGTCAGCGGGATGCCGTTGCTGCGGTGTCCAATGCGATTCGTCGCTCGCGAGCCGGCCTCGCTGATCCGAATCGTCCGAACGGCTCCTTCCTGTTTCTTGGTCCAACCGGTGTCGGTAAAACCGAACTTACCAAGGCGCTGGCCAGCTTCCTGTTCGATACCGAGGAAGCGATGGTGCGTATCGATATGTCGGAGTTCATGGAGAAACACTCGGTGGCTCGTCTGATCGGCGCACCTCCGGGTTATGTCGGCTACGAGGAAGGCGGTTACCTGACCGAAGCCGTGCGTCGTAAGCCTTATTCGGTGATTTTGCTGGATGAGGTGGAAAAAGCTCACCCGGATGTATTCAACGTACTGTTGCAGGTGCTGGATGATGGTCGCCTGACCGATGGTCAGGGACGTACCGTGGATTTCCGTAACACGGTTATCGTAATGACTTCGAATCTGGGCTCACAGCAGATTCAGGAATACTCCGAGAAGGGTGACTTCGAAGGCATGAAGGCGGCGGTGATGGAAATTGTTGGTACGCACTTCCGTCCCGAGTTTATCAACCGCGTCGATGAGTCGGTGGTGTTTCACCCGCTGGGTCGCGAGCAAATTCGCTCGATCACTTCGATCCAGATCGAATACCTGCGTCGTCGACTGCAGGATAAGGATATGGATCTTCATCTCAGTGAGGCGGCGCTGGATAAGCTGGGCGAAGCGGGCTTCGACCCGGTGTATGGGGCGCGTCCTCTGAAGCGGGCGATTCAGCAGAGCCTGGAAAACTCACTGGCACAACGCCTGTTGCAGGGTGATTTTATGCCGGGTGATCGTATCGAAGTTGATGTGGATGGTGATGAGCTAAACTTCAGCAGGGGCAGTAGTTCCGAAGCCGCTGCCTGAGCCACATAGAAATGCCTCAAGCCAGAAGCCCTCACAATACATTGTGGGGGCTTTTTTGTATTGAGTTTAACTAATCGTAGCGTTGGTCGCGATTGAAGTTTTCAGTTATATATTTAACGGATTCATCCACGGCTTTACGCACCTGTTCCATCATTGTGGCTCGTTCATCTGATGAAAGGTAAAATGCCATGTCGATCTCGTGGCGCACATAGCGGGCTGGCAACTTGGAAAGGGCATAGCAGGCAACATCCAGAATAAAGTCGGTCGACGGGTTATCCAGGGTGGGGATAATATCGGTTCTCAGGTGTTCAATGACCAGATGTTCGTAGTAATTGTGGATGCTGGTGAAATCCATGCGGTGCCTCTAATCTTTTTTCTTCAGAGTATAGTTCGCCTGTGCGAGCTTGTCAGATATTGATCTAGCTAAGACTCCAGAGACTGATCAACGATTTCGCGAATATAACGGAAAATCTGTCTTGCGGCGGCGGGTGGTTTATTAGTGCTCGCTTCTTTCTGTGCATTGCGGACCAGCTGGCGTAAATGATGACGTTCGGCCGCGGGGTACTCTTCAATGAAGGCGTTAATACCCTTGTCGCCCTGCTCGAGTAAACGATCACGCCATTTCTCCATGCGCTTGAATTCCGCATTGTGCATATCATGCTTATGGAGAATACGGTTAAGCTGAGTTTCCAGCACTTCGGCATCGAGGCTGCGTATGATTTTACCGATATACTGCTTCTGACGTTTCAGTGCACCATGTGAGCGAATGCGTTGAGCTTCCTCGATTGCATCCCTGAGCTCATCATCCATTTTTATCTGTGAGAGTTCTTCGCTATTCAGGGCAATCATGCGTTCGCCAATATCCTGCATGGCATCGCAGTCTTTCTTGCGCTGGGTTTTACTAACCCAGTTACCGTCTTCGTCGTAAAATTCTGTCATGTTGCCCTTTATGCGGTTTTGAAGTCACTCAAGACCATGTTTACGTTCAGTTCTCCGTCCTGGTATTGCTCAATCTTGAGTGGCAGATACTGATGTTGTTTCGATAACCAGACATAGGAAATGCGGTCACTACCTTCCCGGGACAGAATAAACTTCTGTGTAGTATATAGTTCACCATCGATTTCGATGTCTTCGTTTTTCAGCAGAGTATAGCTGTATCGCTGGAGCTCACCCTTGTCGGTTATGGTGAACTGGTTGTTGCGTATGGATGGGTTCTGCAACAGATCGCTGCTCATTAATAGCGGCAGGAGGTGGCGGCTCCACACGGGTTGCTGACATTCAAGCCTGTAATCATGTTCGCGATAGCGGCCATTGATATGCGCTGTGTTCTGACCATTCCAGGCGAAGTGAATATCCTGGTTCTGTTTATGTTTTTCACCTCGACGAGCAGTAAAACGCTGCTGCCGCAACACCGACTGGTTTTCAACTTGCTGTTGCGCCAGTACGCTGTCTTCCTGGAAGTCTTCTCGAATAAACAGTGCCGCTATACCACTGGCACGAGTTGTTGAATGGTATACGACCTGTTGTTGTTGATGATGCAGGCGAGTCTGCATTTGACCAACCTCGCTGCCATGCTTCTCAATGATATAACTGGCGTGGTGATCGGCGGGCAGGCGAAGTTCGGCCAGGCTGCTCAGGGGTAGCCCGAAGAGTGTCATGGCCAGAACAAGCCAGCGTAAAATTATCTGTCCTGCAGTGTGTTGTTTATCCATTTTATTGGCTGATCCAGTAGCTGGTTGTCCAGGTACACCTGCTGATTTTCGACTTTCAGGCGGCCTTCCGCAACCCAGGCGATGGCCATCGGGTAAATGATGTGCTCCTGCTGGTGTACACGCTGTTGCAGGCTGTCGACATTATCATCGGGTATTACATCAATCACAGCCTGTAAGACCAGTGGTCCGCCGTCGAGTTCATTACTGACATAGTGCACGCTTACCCCGTGCTGTTTCACGCCGGCGTCCAGCGCACGCTGATGTGTATTAAGGCCACGAAACTCAGGCAGCAATGATGGGTGGATGTTGAGCATGCGACCCTCATAGTGAGCAACGAAGGCATCAGTCAGAATGCGCATAAACCCGGCCAGTACCACCAGGCCTGGCTGGTACTGATCGATCTGTTCCATCAATGCCAGGTCAAAGGCCTCACGGCTTTCATACTGGGTATGGTCAAGGGTAATGGCGGGTATGCCTGCAGTCTGTGCGCGTTGCAGCCCTTTTACATTCGGGCGATTACTGAGCACGGCGCAAATCCGTGCATTTTGTAGCTGGCCAGACGCAATGGCATCGATAATCGCCTGCAGATTGCTGCCATTACCGGATATCAGAACAACGATATTCAGTATCGATTCAGACATAGCGGTCGAGCTTAATTAACGATTACGTCGGGGGCGCCGCTGGAACTGGTGATTTCACCCAGTCGGTACACCGTTTCCCCGGCGGCTGAAAGCACGTCCATAGTGGTGTCTGCATCTTCGGCAGATACCACCAGTACCATGCCGATACCACAGTTGAAGGTACGGTACATTTCCTGGCTGTCGATATTGCCCTGCTGCTGTAACCACTTGAAGACTTCCGGCATATCCCAGCTGCTGGCATCGATACTGGCTCGGGTATTCTCTGGCATCACGCGTGGCAGATTTTCCAGCAGACCACCACCGGTAATATGAGACATGGCATGCACATCCACCTGTTCGAGAACGCTGTGGATACTTTTTACATAGATTCGGGTAGGTGCCAGCAGGGCGTCACCCAGCGTGCTATCTCCACAGGTCTGGTCCAGCTTTGCATCACTGACTTCCAGTACCTTGCGAATCAATGAGTAACCATTTGAGTGAGGACCAGAAGAAGCGATACCGATAAGAGCGTCGCCCGCTTTAACTTTACTGCTATCGATGATCTGTTCTTTTTCGACCACACCGACACAGAAGCCAGCCAGATCGTAGTCGCCTTCACTGTACATACCCGGCATTTCTGCGGTTTCACCACCGGTGAGGGCCGCCCCCGCCTGGTGACAGCCCTCAGCGATGCCCTTGATAACATTTGCAGCGACGGCGTTGTCCAGCTTTCCAGTGGCGTAGTAGTCGAGGAAAAATAGCGGCTCGGCACCCAGTACGAGTATGTCATTCACACACATCGCCACCAGATCGATGCCGATCGTGTCATGTTTATTCAGTTGCATGGCCAGTTTCAGCTTGGTGCCGACACCATCTGTGCCTGATACCAGTACGGGTTGCTTGTAGCGATCAACGGGTAATTCGAACAGTGCGCCAAAGCCACCCAGGCCACCGATCACCTCGGGGCGCATGGTGCGCTTTACATGGGGTTTGATCTGTTCGACCAGCTCGGCACCGGCGTCGATGTCGACCCCGGCGTCGCGGTAGCTGAGAGAAGGTGATTTTTTTGAATCCGTTTGTGACATTGCGAACCTGATAAGCATGACAATTAAAAGATGTGGTATTGTACATCTTCCTGAGATGGGTCTCGAATTAAATATGAATGTGAAAACCGCTTTTTTCAGCTTCCTGTGCTTATTACTCCTTCCCCAGTTAGTTAATGCCTCTGCCACCAAGGGGATGTACGAGGTAACCCAGCCGGTGGTGGATCAGCAGGCAGAGACCCGTATTGCTGCGTTTCAACAGGCGCTTATCGAGGTGGCGGTGCGCATTTCCGGTAGCAGCCTGACGCCTACTCTGCTGGACCTTTCACAGGCCTCTCGCATGGTGCGGCAGTACCGCTACCAGCAGATGGAACAGGCGCAGATCGATGAATATGTAAAGCGCACCAGGAGCCGGGTGCCCCCCCGATTTAATCTGTGGATACAGCTGGACGATGGCAAAATCAAACAGATGCTGCGGGAAAAAGGGTTGCCGATCTGGGGTTATCAGCGTCCCCGTGTACTGGTATGGCTGGCAGTTAAGGATGGCGCGAATCGCTATATTCTGAAACAGTCGGATCAGTCTCAGATTAAGGACGCTGTCACCGAAGAGGCGAAGCGCCGAGGTCTGCCTGTTGTCTGGCCAGCCTATGACGCCGAGGAGCAGAAACTGCTTAGTTTTATTGATTTATGGGGGCAGTTCTGGGAGCCGGTGAAGCAGGCGAGTGCCCGTTACCCGGTGAATGCTATCCTGATAGGGCGTATGGCCTGGGTGCGTGGTAACTGGCAGGTTAACTGGTCATTACAGCTGGAGGATCAGGTGCATAACTGGCAGTTGACCGCACTGGACCTGTCCATTCTGATGAACAGCGGTGTTGGCGTTGCAACGGACCATATCTCATCTCGCTTCGCGGTATATGCCGATAACCGTAATGACGCTGCTTTCATACTGAGGGTTCGTAATTTACAGGATATTGGCCGTTATGCCAGGGCCACCCGCTACCTGTCATCACTGGCACCAGTCCGTAACATCTTCGCAACCGATGTGCAGCCGGGTTATATCGACTTTCAGCTTGAGCTGAACGGGGATGAAGAAGATCTCAAGCGTATTATTGCGCTGGGTAATGTGCTGCTGCCGGATAATACCCCGCTGGAAGATCAGCAGGCGCAACAGGAAAACACCGATAGTGTGGGTGAAAATAACGCCGCTAATCAAACCGACACGCCGGGAACAGTAGACAAGCCGATGGCTCCTAAGCCTGAATTACCCCGGCCTAATGTTTTGCAATACCGGTTGAATGGATAAACCCCGCGCAGTAATAACTTGGATAATGGGTTAAAACACGATGGGTGAAGCAAAAATGAGTGAATCACAAAAATGGCTGGTGCTGGCCTCACTGCTATTCACCGGCTTTCTGCTCTACCTGTTGTCGCCCATCCTGATGCCTTTCTTTACCGCAGCCTTACTGGCTTACCTGGGCGACCCCCTGGTGGATCGGCTGGAAACCCGCATGTCGCGGAGTATTGCCGTCACTATCGTATTTACGGTTATCTTCACTCTGCTGACTCTGCTGGTTATCCTGATCATACCCATGCTTGCGCAGCAGGTGGGTTACCTGATGGCTCAGATGCCCGGCTATATCGAAGCTATCCAGACACACCTGGTGCCTAAGGTGACTGGCCTGCTGGGCGTGGAGCAGAGTCTGATCGATTTCGAATTCATCAAGAGCCTGTTCAAGGCGCACTATGCACAGGCCGGTGGCCTGGTCTCCAGCATCGTGTCTTCAGTTACCGCATCGGGCATGGCGCTGCTCGGCTGGATCGCTAACCTGGTGCTGATCCCCGTGGTGACCTTTTACCTGTTGCGTGACTGGGATCTACTAATCGCACGTATTGACGAGCTGCTGCCCCGGAAAATCCAGCCCACTATCGAACAGCTCGCGAAGGAATCCGATACGGTACTGGCCTCATTCCTGCGCGGCCAGTTCATGGTGATGCTGGCGCTGGGAAGTATTTACTCCCTCGGCTTGTGGATTGCAGGCCTCGAACTGGCCCTGCTAATCGGCATGCTGGCCGGGCTGGTGAGTTTCGTGCCTTATCTCGGTTTTATTGTGGGTATCGTCGCGGCCAGTATCGCCATGTTGTTGCAAACCCAGGAACTGTGGCCCTTACTGCCGGTGCTGATTGTTTTCGGTATTGGCCAGGCGCTGGAAGGCATGTTGCTAACACCACTACTGGTGGGTGACCGCATCGGCCTGCACCCGGTCGCCGTGATTTTCGCCGTGCTGGCCGGTGGCCAGCTGTTTGGTTTTGTCGGTATACTGCTGGCCCTGCCGGTTGCAGCGGTGCTGGTGGTGTTATTACGCCATGCGCATAACCGTTATAAATCCAGCAGTATGTTCAATAACGCCTGATTAACTCACCGAAAGATGTATACACAGCTCCCACTTGATCTGCAGTTAAAGGACAGCTTCAGTTTTGTTAACCTGGTTGCAGGGCAGAACCAGACACTACTCGACCTGTTACAGAGTTCAGCCGCGCAGGATGAACAACAGATACTCATCTGGGGAATTCATAACAGTGGCAAGACGCACCTGCTGCAGGCACTCTGCCAGTTGCTGGATCAGCAGGGGCAAAGCTTTAGCTATCTGCCACTCCGACAGATGATCGACTATTCCCCGCAGGTATTCGATGGCATGGAAACGATGGATGTCTGTTGTGTGGATGATGTGCAGATGCTGGAGCATAAAGCAGACTGGCAGGAAGCCATGTTTGATCTTATCAATCGCATGCGCGAGCAGGGTAAACGATTACTGATAACCTCGCGCCAACCACCGGCAGACTTGCAGTTAACATTGAAAGACCTGGTGTCACGTTTACAATGGGGCCCCGTGTTTCGCCTGCATGAAATGAGTGATGAAGAAAAATGCGAGGCGCTACAGCTACGTGCGAGTGGTCGAGGTTTCGAACTTGCTGAGAATGTGGCGACCTATCTGCTGAATTATTACAACCGTGATATTGCTGATCTGTTTGATATGCTGGAAACACTGGATCGTGCACAGTTGGCGCATCAGCGTCGGTTGACGATTCCGTTTGTTAAGCAGGTGTTGGGAAATAATAAGTTTTAATTGCCTTTGCCACTCACTTTTTGTCTCTGTATGTTGTTAGCCAGGATCCATATCAAGGATCCATATCACGCCCTTTCATACCAGTAGGCTTACACCCTGATCATAGTCATTCCCCGTTATCCCTGCATGCTTTTAGCTGGGATCCAGTGACTTTTGTTGTCTTGTGTTGCTAGAAACTGTGTTGTTTTGGGCAAGCGCTTATCGGAGAAGGAATTAGAATTCTGAGGTTTCGCCTTCCTGGCGAGTTACTTCTTTTTCTACAGCAAAAAAGAAGTAACCAAGAAAATGCCGCCCCGAGCACACTTGCCCTATCTAAACAGCAGATAGGGTTCCCAAAAATGCGTCGGTAGAGCTGCGGTGGTGCTTTAAGTAACTGTG
>JBFHWF010000039.1:0-21215 GCA_041589175.1 Gammaproteobacteria bacterium | reverse complement strand
CGAAACAGCCGAAACAGCCGAAACAGCCGAAACAGCCGAAACAGCCGAAACAGCCGAAACAGCCGAAACAGCCGAAACAGCCGAAACAGCCGAAACAGCCGAAACAGCCGAAACAGCCGAAAGTGTTGATTTTGAGATGGAGAGTGCTAATGAAGCAGAAACCGGGTTACAGCCAGATGAGCGTGAAGAAACGGCGATTTAGTGCCTGGAATCTTTAAAATTAGCCATAATCAGAGCAGAATGCGCAATTCTGCTCTGATTATGGGCCGGTTGTCGCAAATCTGAGCCGTTTAGCTGCTCACGATTGAATCCCTATTTTTCTTATGATAAAAATTAATTAAGTAGTCATTCGTCTGGAGTGAGGTTTATGGGCGTATTGTCGGTACAGAATGAAGCGGTACAGGGTATTCAGCGTGGTCTGGATGGCCTGCGTCGTAATGCTTCCGAGATTGCCAGTGCTGATCAACTTAATCGAGCTGGGCAGGAGACGGATCTGGTTGGTGCGCTAACCGATTTGCAGCAGAACAAGATTCAGGTTCAGGCATCTGCTAAGGTGGTTTCGGCTGCTGATGAAGTGCTCGGTACGATCATTGATCTCCGTGTCTAGTACCTGCCATCCGGCAGACAAAAGGCTCTCCTCATAATGGTTGTACGCGATGCAATTAGGCAGTTCACAAAGCATACAGTCCAGTAATCCTCTCGGCACGAGCTCCACACAGCGTGTCAACAACCTTTCTCGCCCCTCATTAAATCCCGATAACGAAGACGATAAAGCCGTCGAAAAGCAGGAAATGGCTGAGCAGCGTATGCTGCGTGAACTTCGTGCACGTGATCGCGAAGTCAGGGCGCATGAGGCGGCCCATATGGCTGCAGGTGGCAGCCTGGTGAGAGGCGGTCCTAGTTATACCTATCAGCGTGGCCCGGATGGTCGAGCCTATGCGGTTGGTGGTGAAGTGAAGCTTGATGTTTCTAAGGTCCCTAATGACCCGGAGGCAACGTTAGAAAAAGCAGAGCAGATTCGTGCTGCAGCCCTTGCGCCAGCCGATCCGTCGCCCCAGGATTTGAGAGTCGCGTCAAATGCGAATCAGCTTGCAGCGCGTGCGCGAATCGAAATCGCGATTCAACGTCGTGAAGAGTCACAGCAGGCAGAAGCTGCGCGTGCAGCTGAGAATAATCAACAGACATCAACTGATTCAACGGTTAATGGTGCACCTGCTGCAACTGCAAGCCTGGCAACCAGTGAGCCCCCCGCAGCTGCAATCAGTGCCTTTATGGCGACAGCAGAAACTGAGCCGGCCCCGGTTCGATTTAACCAGTTTGTATAATTTTTTCCCCTAAGCCATTGCACGTACAGGTGTCTGTGTTGGTGGGTTTTTGTGTCTGCTTGATTCAGTCTGGGGTATTGATGGTGTGAGGGGGATTTTTAGAGGGGGAAAGGCCTTGTCCAGCTGTTTGGCAGCTAGATAATCAAGTGTTAATCGGCCAGTCCGGATCTGGCAGATTCAGGTGTTAGCGGCGTGTTATGTTGCCAGCCAGCAGGAAGCTTTGAATATCCTGTTGCTCACAACGTAAGACTTCCATCACGATATCCAGCGGTGGTGTGACTTCGTTTTCCGGCTTGATCTGTACGCGAACTTCAGTACCAGGATCAACGGATTCGTCGGCAATCAGTGAAATGCCATCACCACTCAGGTTAGTTACAGTACCCATTTTGCTGGCAGCAGAGCCATTTATTACGTATTCGGCGCTGCAGTCCAGGTTCATACGAAAGAAATTACGTTTCTCAGAGTGTTCTGTAAGCATAGGTTCCCCGTTTTTTTACTGTTATTAATAAATTCATCGACTTAGCTTAGCTGAGGCCGATAAATCCAGTTTAGAACCGTGGGAATTTAAAATCTATGCCACTTATCCGTTTTGTGAAGAAAATCTACTATATCTAGTGGAATTTCCTATGCTGCCCCACAATAGATGGGTTTGTGCTGGGGTGTTCAACCTCGTAGGGCCAGTCGCGAATACCGCCTTCAAGTGACAGGGCTTCAAAACCCTGTTCATTGAGTATCAGGGCGGCTACGGTACTGCGAGGTCCGGAGTGGCAGTACACGATATAGGGTTGTTTGTTATCCAGTTCGCCAAGTCGCTGATTGAGCTCATCCAGCGGGATCAGCTGTGCGCCGGGAATGCGGTTTTCGGTATATTCCTCAGGAAATCGAACATCCAGTAGCTGGTAGCCATTGTCCAGCATAGTGAGAGCGACAGGTGCCTGGATATTACGAATAACCGGGCGGCTGATCAGCTCCAGGTAATCCTGCTTACCCAGTATCAGGACCTCGCTGTCTTCCTGCATGACAACGGTTTCATCGTGATACCGCTTTGATACCTGGGCTTCTTCACCAAAGATATCTCCGGTGCCTAGTTCAGCGACACGACGATACTGCTGTTGTGTACTGTCAAATTTCATCACTTCGGCGCGGCCACTCAGAATCAGGTAATAAGCATCACACTGTTCAGCGGGAATACTGTCGCCCTGCTTGTATGAGCGTGGCTTCATGCGTGAGAAAGCACTCTGTATATACTCAAAGGGCAGGCGCTGGAATACCAGGGCATTACGAATCAGGTCAATGTGTTTAACCGTGTCGCGGCTTTCTCGACCAATCTGGTCCCAGGCAATAATACTGTCCAGAATCTCGCGGCTAGCATGACTAATAATGCAATTGCTACGGGCTATGATGCTACAGCTACGAGGTTCTGTTGGTAATATGAGAGGGCGTCGCTGGGTGTCATCCGGGTGCTGCAGGCTGGTGATATTGCCTTCACAGACCACATCGATTTCACCTTCTAGCAGATACAGGTAGTCCTGGGAGCTCGAGCCACGAATTTGCAGGATTTCATCCTGCTGTAGTTCGATGATGCGTATATGATTGACGATTTCCTGTAGCCGTTCCGGGCTAAGGTTGTTGAAGGGGAAGTAAAGGTTGCTCAGTCTGAACAGGACCTTCTTGAGTTTGGTGCTCAGGCTCATCTCGGCGGGTCGTCATCCATTTCATTGTTAACAGTTAAGCGTTTAGTTTAGATGATCCCTGGTGCTTCTGCTGGGCACTTGAAACAGTTTTTCGTCAAGCGTTTTATTATCAAAGCCTATCAGTTGCAGTGTTTGCACAGGGTTGTCATCACGATAGATGATGGTTTCAATAATAACGCCTGGCATCCCCGACTTTTCATAATCGACCAGATCAAAGTGGCTTTTACCGATGGCGAGCATGAGTTGGCTCTGGGTCTCGTAGTCGAACTGGTAAAAGGCTCGAAGCGTAAGGTATTCCTGTTTTGTCATGTTGAGGTGTCCGGGAGCCGAAACGCAGAATGACTTAATTAGCTCACCGCGTTTACGCATGGCATAAACATGACAGGGCACCCCAGCTATGGTTTTCTGTGTGTTTTCCTGAGACAGGGTCAGCAGAGTATGTTCTCCATAGAGGTCCGGGTATCTCATCTGGTTAAGCATGGACTCAGCAATTTCCTGTTCCTGCTTGTTCATGCTGCCCGTTTTCTGCTTTAGCTGTGCTTCAACTTCCCTGACTTTTTTCTGGTGTGTTGCTTTTAGCTGACGAACACGTCCTTCAAGAATCTGCATGTTTAGCTGAGACACCTGTCCTGACTGGGTATCGAGGCTGACAAAGTGCTGTTTGCTGGCATCGAACAGGTTGATGCGATCTGGGCCATTATCATTGAGCCTGAGCATATGGCCTTTCAGCTGGTACTGTACGGCCTGCTGTGTCTGCTTGAAAGAGAGGCTGTATTCTAAGCTGATATCTGCGTGTGCAGACTGAACCTGAATCGCGATAAGTAGTACAATAGCAGTTAAAGACTGTTTCATTAGAAACCCATTCACTCGTTTATTGTAAGTTGTTATGTATGAGTAAAGAACGTATACAAAAAGTGCTGGCTCGGCAAGGCCTCGGTTCACGAAGGCAGGTTGAAAGCTGGATTAGTGAAGGCCAGATCAAGGTTAATGGTCAGCTGGCTGAACTTGGTCAGCAGGTCGATACGGGTGATGTGATTACCCATAATGGGCGTAAGATCATTGTGCGTGATGCCGAGCAGACGCTCCCCAGGGTGCTGGCCTACCATAAGCCGGAGGGCGAAGTGTGTACGAGGAATGACCCTGAAGGGCGACGGACGGTATTTGATCGTCTACCCGCGCTCAAACATAGCCGCTGGGTTGCGGTGGGACGTCTTGATATTAATACCAGTGGACTCATCCTGTTGACTGACAGTGGTGATCTTGCGAATCGTCTCATGCACCCCTCAAGCCAGGTGCAGCGTGAGTACGCGGTTCGCGTCATGGGTGAGGCCAGCGAGGCACAGTTACATAAACTGACTCATGGTGTGGAGCTGGAAGACGGTCTAGCTCGCTTTGAGGATATCGTCGAAACTCGCTTTGAGGAAGAGGGTGTGCCAACTCAGAAAACCCTCAATCACTGGTATCACGTCGTATTGATGGAAGGTCGTAACCGTGAAGTGCGACGAATGTGGGAGGCAGTTGAGCTTAAGGTGAGCCGCCTGATGCGTGTGCGTTATGGCTCTGTTATTCTCACCAAGAGTCAACGCCCCGGGCGCTTCCGTGAGCTGGAACCCGCCGAAATACGTGAACTCGGAGAGCTGGTCGGTGTCTCCTATAATAAGTCTTTAAGACCAGCGAAGTCACTGGTCGCAGGTACTCGTGCACGCAAGTCACCAGGTCTGAAATCAGCACGTCGAGCCCCTCGTGGTTCATCGTCAACTCATAATAGGCGGAAAAAGGCTAATGAAAAACGTCGTTAAACTCCTGTTTATACTTCTCCCCATGCTGGTGGTATCTCCCCTGCAGGCCAAATCAGAAGGCTCTCTGGAGGCTGGTATGGTTAATCCTGGTTATGAAGAGCAGCCTGCCTGGTTCAAGAACTCGTTTCTGGATTTGCAGGGTGACATAGAAGAGGCCAGCGAAGCGGGCAAACGTCTCATGATATTTTTCTACCAGGATGGTTGCCCATATTGTGCCAAGTTATTACAGGATAACTTTGGTCAGCGTGATATTGCCGGTAAAACGCGCAGTAATTTTGACGTGGTATCACTGAATATCTGGGGTGACAGGGAAGTAACATTTGGCGACACAACGCTGACGGAAAAGGAATTTGCCGCGAACCTTAAGGTGATGTACACACCGACGCTGATTTTTTTTAATGAGGACGGTAAGGTCGCTTTACGTACCAATGGTTATTATCATCCATCGAAATTTAATGCAGCGCTTGATTATGCGCTGGGTAAACACGATAGCAAGGAAAGTTTCCGTAGTTATCTCGCTCGAGTTTCCCCGGCAAAGAAAAAAGGCAAAATTCATACCGATGTGGCTACTATTACACCGCCCTATGACTTTAGCCGCCCCTCTGATCGTTATCGACTTGTGATGTTTGAGCAGAAAGAGTGCCAGGAATGTGATGAGTTACACGGGGATATTCTCAAGCGAAAAGCAACCCGAGAGCAGTTGAAAAAATTTGATGTTGCTGTGCTGGATATGTGGTCTGACGACCCTGTGATCCAGCCCGACGGTACCCAGTCTACGGTCAAGGAATGGGCGCGCTCGTTGAATATTCAGTATGCACCTAGCCTGGTTTATTTCGATGCCAGGGGTAATGAAGTGTTTCGAAGTGATGCCTATCTGCGTGCATTCCATGTTCAGTCAGTTATGGACTATGTATCCAGTGATGCTTATAAAAAGCAGCCAAATTTTCAGCGTTATATAGATGCCCGTGCCCATGACTTGCGTGATCAGGGTATCGAAGTCGATATTATGAATTAAGCCTCTGTTATTAGAGGTTTATTGCGCATTATGCCCTTTGAACACATCGCAGTTAATATCATTACCGGTTTTCTTGGGGCGGGAAAAACCACTGCGATACGTCACCTGCTTTCGCAACTTGCAGATGATGAAAACTGGGCAATCGTGGTGAATGAATTTGGCCAGGTTGGTATTGATGCAGAGCTACTATCCGATCAGCCTGTAGCAGTGAAGTCGATACCAGGTGGCTGCCTGTGCTGTGTGAGTAGTCAGGCATTCAGCGTTGGGCTGAATCAGATTATTCGTCAGCAGAAGCCTTCGCGAATTCTAATTGAGCCATCGGGTCTGGGGCATCCTGCGCAGTTGCTACAAACACTGCAAGGCGAGTATTACAAGGGTGTGCTGGATCTGAAATCCGTGATCTGCCTGCTGGATGCAAAGCAGCTTGCGGATACACGCTATACAGAGCACCCCAGTTTTGTTGATCAGATTCAAGTCGCCGATGTGCTGATAGGGAATAAACTCGATACCTATGACGAGATGGATCGTGAGGCTTTTTATCGTTTGAGTCAGTCACTACATCCCGCACCCGTTATATGTGCGATGGTAGAGCAGGGAAGGCTTGATATAAACTGGCTAGATCAAACTGCAGCCAGGCATGAGCTGCGATATCCACGAGCCCACAGCCATACCTCGATCAAAGTAAATGAATCACCTCAGGACCTGTCATACCCCTGGCGGCGTGTTGATGGTTATAGCCGTGATGCTGAGAGCGCTGGCTGGGTGATAGCACGAGAGGTGCTATTTGACACAACGGCATTGTCAGTCTGGCTGCAATCCTTAATAACGGAACAGTCGGCTGTGATCCGTATTAAGGCTATCTTACGGAACGCTGATGGCTGGATAATGATTCAGGCGGTTGGCGATCAGTTCGAAGTGCAGGCCCACGGCGATGCCGCCGAGCAACGGCTTGAATTGCTTGTGAGTGGGTCACGGTTGCCCGAAGACCTGGATGAAAAGCTCGCAAGATATCTCGAGAAACCTGAACCATGAACCCGCAATCCCTCAAAGTACTGACCTATAACATTCATAAGGGCTTTAGTATGGGAAACCGGAAGTTCGTATTGCACCAGATAAAACAGCTGTTGCAACAGACGGATGCTGATGTGCTATTCCTGCAGGAAATTCAGGGTGAGCATCGTGTTCGCTCACGGCGCCACGAGAACTGGCCTGAGGTTAGCCAGTTCGAGTTTCTTGCGGACCAGGTCTGGCCTCATCATGCATATGGGAAAAATGCGATCTATGATGCCGGTCATCATGGTAATGCCATTCTCAGTAAGCACCCATTCGTTCATTGGGAAAATATCAATGTTGCGTTTATGCAGACGGCGAGTCGTAGTCTCCTGCACGGTGTAGTAAAGCTTGCCACAGGTAAGCGATTGCACGTGGTATGTGTGCACCTGGGGCTATTTGAAATTGAGCGACAGCGGCAGTTGCGTGAACTGACTGGTCGGATTCAGGCGCATGTACCTGATGATGAGCCGCTCATTATCGCGGGTGATTTTAACGACTGGAATGGCAGGGCAAGTCGCATACTGGCGGATCAGCTTGGCCTGGTGGAAGCGTTTCGTTCCGTATCAGGTAAATCGGCACGAACGTTTCCTGCGTGGATGCCGATATTGTCGGTTGACCGAATCTATAGCCGTGGTCTGGAGCTGGAAAACCGTCAGCGTTTGCATGAGCGTCCCTGGCGGGGGCTCTCGGATCATTTGCCACTTATGGCAGAGTATACTTTAAAATAATTATCTATATTGTTGATAATAAATAGAATAATCAACTTAAAGTTAAGTCTCAGGAGCGTGGTTTTGTAGCACTCTGAATAATATAAGTGGACACATGGTCATTTATCCAATATAAATAACCAACAAGTCAATTATATGGGCAAACCATGCTTTGCACAGCCGAAGAAGATAAAGTGACCCGATGGCAGCGGCGCAAAGAAGCGCGTCCCGACGAGATTCTAGATGCTGCATTACAGATATTCACCGAAAAAGGTTTTAGTGCAACACGCATGATCGATGTTGCCAGGCAGGCAGGTATTTCGAAAGGTACGTTGTATCGTTACTTTGCCAGCAAAGAAGCCATCTTCTGTGAAGTGGTCAAGCAGCGTATTACGCCCCAGCTGGATCAGGTCGAATCCCAGGTGGAGCATTTCACAGGCACGCAGGCAGATCTGCTCAAGCAATTGATCACAGGCTGGTGGATGGGAGTTGCCTGTACTTCGTTATCTGCCATACCCAAGATCATCGTGGCTGAATCCGGCAATTTTCCTGAGCTGGCTGAATTTTTCACACATAATGTGGTTGTTCGATCCCGACGACTGTTTACCCGTGTGATAAAAAAAGGCATCGAAACAGGTGAGTTCAGGCCACTGGAGGCAGAGACGGTCGCACGCCTGATCATAGCGCCCCTGGTACAGGCGACCATATGGATGCACTCATTACGGCCTTACGATGAAGAAACGGGCACACAGAACTATCTGCAGCTGCATACCGAATTTATGCTGAACAATCTGCTTAAATGCCGACAGGATGTCGCCGACAACCCTGCACAGGGGGAAGTCGAATGAACCGACTGGGTATATTTGTTGTTAGTACGCTGTTTAATATCTCGCTCGCTGCTGAGACGCTCAGTGTGCAGCAGGTTCTACAGCAAGTGCTGGATAACTATCCGTCAGTTCACACGGCACTACTCCAGGTTCAACGTGCACAGCTTGAGCAAAGTCGTGTGCAGGGTCAGCTCGACTGGCAATTACAGGGGCAGGCAGGTCTTTCCCGAGAAACCAGCCTGTTTGGTACAGCCACAGACCGCCTGGACCTGTCTGCCGGTGTAAGTCGACAGTTATCGGGTGGGGGAACCCTCGGTTTTAATGCAAATATCATTCGAGATGATGCTGAGGATACCTTTGGCGGCAGTATTCCCAACCCGGCAAGCAAAACCCGGCTCGACGTCAATTACCGACATCCTCTTGGGCGTGGTGCAAATAATCCAGCATATCAGGAAGGCCTTATTTCGGCAGAACAACTGGCCCGGATCGCACAGCAGGAACAGCAACAGTTGTATGATCAGCTGGCGACGCAGGTGTTACAGTTATATCTCTCACTCGCGTCAACTCAGGCTCAACTGAATAATCTCGATCGAACAATAGAACGAAGTCAGCGCTTGCAGCGGTATATCGACCGCGAGTTTCAACTTGGCCTGTCGGAAGAAAAAGATGTGCTGCAGGTGAAAGCGCGCTTACGTGCGAATGAAGCGGAACGTGAATCCCTGCAGGTGGTTTACCAGCAGCAACGGATATCGCTTAACAAGCTGATGGGAAAAGACTGGGACCATCCACTCCGTGCTGATGCCATAAAACCCGCAAAGCCACAGCCGTTTGATGCGGTGTTTCAGCGGGTACGTTCATATCAACCTGCCATTCAACGCCTGGATGCGCAAATAGAGCTGGCGCAGTCACAGATACGTTCACGTCGAGATGCCAGGGAAGATGATATCGATCTGGTGATGTATCTGGGTAATGAAACAAACGACGGTGATAGTCTGGCTGGTGATGTCTCTGAGTCAGAGCTGGTAGGTGGGTTGCGCCTGGAATATCGTCGTGGTCTCAATAAGACTGCGCAGGATGCTGAATTAAAGCAGGCCTTGCTGGATCGGGAGATTACTCAACAGCAACGTGAGCAGTTGCTTCGGGATTATTATTATGATGTAGCCAGCCTGCTAGCTGAAGCAGAAGCTGCACAACGCGCGCTTAAGGGTTATGGAAAAAGTGTTGATGCAGAGCAGAGAAAAATGAATGAGGCAATGCAACGTTATCGCGATGGCCGGATCGAAACGGATCGTATAATTGATTATGAATCCCAGTTAGCATCGGCTGAACTTGCACGAGCACTACAGGCGATCGAGCTGTCGCGTCGCAATTACCAGCTTGAGGTATTGCAGGGAACGATCTGGCAGGGAGTAAAGTTTCCAGATGCGTTATCTAATGAGGAACAAAGATAATGACGGCGCTTATACGTTTTCTTGTCACTCGTGGACTGGTTGTTAACCTGGTATCCATTTTTCTGGTGATCTCTGGGCTCGCAGTTGCTTTAACCCTGATGAAAGTTGAAGCCTTTCCTAATGTTAATCTGGATATTATTCAGGTGGATGTTGTTTATCCCGGTTCGTCACCCAGTGAGATAGAACAATTAATTATCACACCTATTGAGCAGGAATTACGCGCACTGAATGGTATTGATAAAATGGTATCGATGGCATTCCCAGGATCTGGCCGTATCTCTATGGAAGTCGATCCCGATGCGCGTAATCGCGATCGTCTTACTTCAGATATTTCACTGGCAGTTGATCGCGCAAATTTACCTACCGATTTACCTTATGATCCATTTGTTACCGAAGTGGATGGTTCTGTTTTTCCAATATTACGTCTTGCTGTATCTGCGCAACGTGATGAACTGTCATTAAAACGTCTGGGCGATAAACTGAAAGAAGAGTTGCTTGCCATCGAAGGTATCGCCAAGGTGGTAATACTCAGTGACAGGAAGGCGGAGTACAGTATTATCGTTGATCCTGAGAAACTCAAAAAGACACGTATTTCAGTAGATCAGATTGCACAGGTTTTACGTGGCTGGAACGTCAATACTCCTGGTGGTGAAATCAATACGCCAGAAGGACAGAAACAGATTCGCATTGTGGGTGAATTCAGCAGCGTAGAAGATGCCGAAAATATTGTTATTCGTGCTAATGCACAGGGCAATAAAGTTCGCCTTGGCGATGTTGCGATAGTACGTGAGTCTCTGGAAACCCCCAGCACATTGCATGACGTGAACGGGCGAGGTTCAGTCTCCATGCTGTTATTGAAGAAAGCAGATGCAGACATTATTGAAACGATCGACCGCGTAAAGCCTTACCTTGATACCATACCGCAGATTCATGGAGATGATCTTGAGGTGAAGTCATTTCAGGATTTTTCTCGCTTTGCGCGAATGCGCCTGGGCGTGCTGACAAACAATGGCCTGGTTGGTATTGTTCTGGTGTTTGTGTCGCTGTTAATGTTTCTGCGATTTTCGGTCGCCATGACAACGACCTGGGGCTTGCCAATCATTTTTCTTACCGGTGTTTCCTTAATCTATTACTTCGGTATGACCTTAAATCTGGTATCGATGATGGGTTTTATCATGGTACTGGGCATGCTGGTAGATGATGCAATCATTATTGGTGAAAATATCACTCACCATATGGAAAAGGGTATGAAACCCATGGAAGCAGCAGTACAGGGTGCTGTAGAACTCATTGGCCCGGTTTCTACAACGATCTTAACCACCGTTGCTGCATTTCTTCCACTCATGTTTATGTCGGGAATCATCGGCAAGTTTGTTATTGCTATACCGATCGTGGTGATTACCTTACTGGTATTGTCCTGGCTGGAATCATTTTTAATGTTGCCTAGTCATGTTGCACATGTCACTAATCCAAACAAACATCCACCCGAGCGTGCCTGGCTGGTGGCGCTGGAAAATATCTATGCTTATCTGCTGGATGTCGCCATACGCTTTCGCTGGATTACCGTTACACTTTCCTTTGGTGTGCTGGTTGCGGCAATTGTGCTGGCTAAAACCAGTCTGCAGTTCCAGTTATTTCCACCGGTCGGTGTGGAAGAATATCTAATACGCGTTGTGGCCAAACCGGGTACTTCACTGGAACAGATGCGTGAGAATTTACGTATGATAGATAAGGACATGCATCGTATGTTTGATTCACGTTATCTGGAAGCAACGATTGCCCAGAGTGGTGATATTTCTATGGATGAAGGCGACCCACTGACTCAGCGTGGCAGTCGTTATGGTCAGATACGTGCGATTTATACACCAGCGGTTAGTCGTCCTGAACATAATGCTGTGGAGGATATGAATCGCATAACTCGCTATGCAAAGCAACAGTATCCACATCTTGAAATCTCATCCACACTAATCTCAAACGGCCCTCCGCTTGGACGTGCACTGGAGGCTGAAATCAGTAGCTTTGATACGGCAGCAAGCGAACAGGCTGCTCGTCAGCTGATGGCGTATCTGCCCACTATCGATGGCGTAACAACAATCGACAGCGGGCTTAAACCGGGTGATGAAGAATTACATGTGGTCCTCGATCGCCAGCTTGCTGCTTACGCGGGTATAAATCTTGATATTGTATCGCGTCATATTCGTGCTGCTGCAGATGGTCTGGTGGTGTCAACCTTGAGAAAGGGTACAGAAGAAATTGATGTGACGATTCGCTTTCCGGCTAATGAAAAAGACGAGCTTGAACAGATCAGGAATGTGCTGATACCCAATAATCGTGGTGGGCTGGTTCCATTGCACAAGATAGCAACGCTTGAAAGACATCAGGGCTATACAACGATACGCCATAAAGATGGAATTCGTATTGTTAATGTTGTGGCAGATATCGACACCGATGTTACATCCAGTTTAAAGCTTAATCAGCTGGTTAAGGAGAATGAAGCTGAATGGCTGAATGGATTACAGGATAAAGTTACCGTGAACTATGGTGGTGAGCAGGAGAAGAATCAGGAGTCCTTCCAGAGCCTTCTGTTTGCATTAATCTTTGCACTGGTCGCAATTTTCTTTATTCTGGCGATTCAGTTTAATAATCTGGTGTATCCGTTTATTGTTATGCTGGCGATACCCTTTGGTGCAATCGGGGTTATTTTGAGTTTCTACTTCCATGATCTGTTCTGGAAACCTATGCCACTGTCTTTCTTTTCTACTATGGGAATGGTGGCGCTAACGGGTGTTGTGGTGAATAGTTCGCTGGTCATGCTTGTGTTTATTCAACGTGCACGTCAGCAGGGTATGAAGATCAAGGAGGCAATTATGGCAGCGGGTCGGCGCAGATTGCGTGCAGTATTACTGACCGCGGCGACTACCGTTCTTGGTCTTCTACCAACCGCATATGGCTGGGGAGGGCTCGATCCGTTTGTATCGCCTATGGCGCTTGCTTTGTCATCCGGGCTTATGTTTGCAACACTTGTGACGCTGTTTACCATACCCGCTGTATTTGGCGTTGGTCACGATATACGTGCTTTTGTGCGTCGTATGTCAGGGCTTCAGTAATTATTTTTAATATACCTATAAGTGCTCATTAATTCCTTGCCATAAGGTATATGACATTGGATTTCTGGAAACGGCTATACTGCTTTTCATGGCTAATGATCAATATATGAGCCTCATAAGATGATCGATATGCAAGATCTGTAACTATTGCTGAGCTCGGATCTATGAGAGTTCAATATCAATCGCAAATCTCTTTCCTGTGTTAGTAATTTCAGTGTGAAAAGATCAGATCGCAAGTGTGATGCTGGGTGATTTTGCCTGTTACGTTTGTGCTCGGTCAGGGCATTACGGCGTTTGCCTTATGTCAATTACACTCAGCGATAAGCAGCGTACTCTGCCATTGATTTCAATATAACCAGCCAGTGAAGAGGTTTTTATTATGATTTCAAGCGCTGTTGACCGACGCCGTGAGTCTAGCCCATTCTTACTACAAAACAACGACTTATATTCATATTGGAGAGACTGGAAGCTTAAGAATTATCCGCTGATGCTGGAGGATCTGATTGTAGAAATCAATGATCCGCGTAAGCTGAGCAGTAGTGAGTATGACAAGATACTGGGGTTGTGCCGACAGACGAATATGGTCATATATGCAGGTCAGACGGGGACGGACCCAGATCCTGAAATCGCATTAGCAATGGGTCGGCATTTTGGGTTATACGGCCTGGATAGAAACTGGTTAGCTGACGAAAGTGGTCTTACATCATTAACAGTTGCCAGTCAGGGCATACGTACACAATATATTCCATATACTAATCGCGCAATCAACTGGCATACGGATGGATATTACAATATTGCAAGTAAGCAGATATGCGCATTGAATCTCCATGTGGTTCAGCAGGCTGCAAGTGGTGGTGAAAACTCGCTCATGGACCCTGAGGTTGCTTATATACTTTTAAGAGAAATTAATCCCGATTATATAAGTGCATTGATGTCACCCGATGTACTGATAATCCCTGCACGAATTGATGATGCAGGTCAACAGGCTCGGCCAGAAGAATCGGGGCCGGTATTTAGTATCACGTCTAGCGGCGACTTACATATGCGTTATACCATCAGAGAAAATAATGTTATGTGGAGTTCTGATCCAGTTGCACAGGAAGCGCTGGGTTTCCTGAGAAAAATGCTTAGTACAGAGTCGCCATATGTATTCAAAGGGCGATTGCAATCAGGGATGGGGCTTGTGAGTAATAATGTGCTTCACGATCGTGCAGCGTTTACCGATGATGGAAACTCTATACGTCATTACTATCGAGCGCGTTACTATAACCGTTTAGCTGGAACCAGTATTCACGAAAATAGTTATAGTTTCCTTTAGCGCTATAGAATGATCTGTGAAGCTTTGCGCTGTTTGGCATATTGGCAAAGTCGCTTCACGACACGATCATTAATACTGTCTTTATCGAAACTGCCGTCGGCATGTTCTTCACCTGCGGGTATGCCCAGTAATAGCTCCAGTGCTTCTTCGTAGTGGCTGATGGGGTAGATGTTAAATGTGCCAGCTTCTATTGCATCGATAACATCTGAACGAAGTGACAGATTTTTTACATTTGCAGAAGGAATAATACAGCCCTGGCTCCCGATCAAGCCCCGTTGTTTACAGGTGTCGAAAAACCCTTCGATTTTTTCATTAACACCACCGATGGCCTGTACCATTCCCTGCTGATTGAGTGAGCCTGTGATCGCCAGATCCTGTCGAATTGGCAGATTGGTCAGAGCAGATATTAATACACATAGCTCGGCAACTGACGCACTGTCACCATCGATATGTCCGTAGGACTGTTCGAAGGTTATGCTAGCCGAAAAAGACAGAGGTGTATCCCGAGTATATCGGCTGGCAAGTAGTGCGGAAAGAATGAGAACACCCTTGTCATGGATAGAGCCGCTCAGATCGACTTCGCGTTCAATATTGATAATTTTTCCGTCACCCAGATGCACCGTTGCAGAGATGCGTGAAGGCTGGCCGAATCCATACTTGCCAATGTCGAATACTGACAGTCCATTGATTTCACCAATGGCTTCGCCTTCAGTATTAATCATCAATGTGCCACGGTGTATGTCGGTCTGTATGAGTTCCTGTAATCGGCTGGTACGATTGATCTGGGCATCAATGGCCATTTGTATATCGGCATCTGTGATGAGTTCACCGTTGTTCTGCTGGCTAAAGTATTGTGCTTCGATGAGGAGATCGTCGATAGTGCGCAGACGTGTAGAAAGTTTATCAGTATCATTGGCCAGTCGTGAGCTGAATTCAATCACCCGAGCAACTGCCGCCGCATTCATTGGATTGAGTTCAAACTTTCGCTGACGTGATGCAATCAGTCGTGCGTAAAGTAGCGTGCTGTCATCGGTGCGCCAGAGTTCTTCCTCGAAATCGGCTTCTACCTTGAATAGCTCGGGAAAATCCGGGTCAATCTCATGCAGCATAAAATAGGTGTTACGGCTACCGAGCAGAATAATTTTCAGTTTAAGTGGGATGGGCTCCGGTTCGAGTGTCACGGATGTGTCACCACCCACAACCTGGTCAAGGTTCTCGATCCGAGCCTTTTTGGCATACAGGCTACGCTTGAGTGCATCCCAGGCGTGTGGTGTGCTCAGTATCTTGTGTGAGTCGAGTACCAGGTAGCCACCATTTGCCTGTAGTAATGCGCCTGGTTTAATCAGTGTAAAATTATTCCCAGGGCCTGTAGCGCGTGATTCATATTCGATTCGACCGACCAGGTTCTGATAGGTAGGGTTGTCGAGGTAAACGACCGGCGCGCCTTTCTGGTTACAGCTATCAACAATCAGATTGACCTGGTAGCGCTGCAGTGAATCATTTTTGCTGGTATGTGTGCTGGTATTTTCATTGCTGCCATCATCATCTTCGTGCTCGGCAAACTCTTCCAGATGGTGTAAAACATCTTCCTGCAGACCCTTGAGGTAGTTAACGACCTCGGGCAGATTCTTATATTTACGTTTGGCATCCTTGATAAGGCTACTGGTGGCAAACAGGGCAACTTTCCGGTTCAGCTTTTTGATCTTGATATTATGCTCGCGGCGCTGGCGTGCCATTTCGGGAGCCAGATATTCAAGTTCATCCTGAAAACTGGCAATTTTTTCTTCGATGATATTCTTTGCTTCTTCCGGAAGCTGGTCAAATTCTTCTTCGGTAATATTGCGGCCTTCGACCATGGGTGTGAGCATAAAGCCTGACGGCGTGTGCGTCAGCTCGATGTCCTGGTCATGTGCCTGTTGTGCGTGCTTGTCCAGCAATGATGATTGTTTGCTCTGGAATGATTTCTCAATGACCTGAACCTGCTCCTGATATTCACTGGCCTCGAATGCGGCATTGATTGACTTGCCCAGGTCTTCCACCAGGTTTTTCATGTCTTTCTTGAATATGCGGCCCTGGCCTGCAGGTAGCTTGAGGGCGCGGGGTTTGTAGTCCTGCTCAAAATTACGCACATAACACCAGTCGGATGGGGTTTCTTCTTTCTCCGCCACCTTGTTCAGGTATTTACGTATCAGGCCATGCTTTCCAAGCCCCGATGAGCCCATGACAAACAGGTTGTAGCCGCGATGTGCGACATTGATGCCAAACTCGATGGCCTGAAACGCACGGTCCTGGCCAAGTATACCGGGTAGATCTTCGAGATCACTGGTGGTGTTAAAGGGCAGGGAATCAGCGGTGCAGCGGGGACGCAGTTGATCGGCGTTAAGGGCTTTTGGCGTGAGGGCTTTCGTCATGCGGGCTTTCGTCGTGCTCTGGTTATTGTATTTATTCTAATCTAATCTGCTATTTTCGCATAAATTAACCACAGGTAAAAATTATATATTTTTCAGATACATATACCCATTAATATATAGATTGCAGCTTAGCCATTTAAAAGCAGGTCAGATCAGGGTTAAAATCGGCAATCCGTTCAAATCAACGTGGATTTTTAAATGTCATCAGATGACCTGAAGCCTGCAAAGCTGCACCCCGCATTCCTGTGGAAACGATCCCAGTCTATAGATTCCCTGAATATTATCGTCGAAGAGTATGAGCATATAAAAACCGGAGCAGTTCACTACCACCTGTCCGCTGATAATGATGAGAATGTTTTTCTGGTAGCCCTGAGAACGGTACCCATGGATTCTACCGGTGTGGCCCACATGCTGGAACATACGGCGTTATGTGGTAGCGAGCGCTACCCTGTGCGTGACCCGTTCTTTATGATGATAAGGCGATCACTCAATACCTTTATGAACGCCTTTACCAGCAGTGACTGGACGGCATACCCCTTCGCCAGTCAGAACCGCAAGGATTTCGATAACCTGATGGATGTCTATCTCGATGCAGTGTTTTTCTCGCGTCTGCACGAACTGGATTTCGCTCAGGAGGGGCACCGGTTTGAGTTTGAAACACCTGATGACCCGGAATCTCCTCTGGTTTACAAGGGCGTAGTCTTCAATGAAATGAAAGGAGCCATGAGCTCCCCCGTGAGCACCCTGTGGCAGGCTGTTACCGAGCACCTGTTTCCAACAAGCACCTATCATTACAACTCTGGCGGCGACCCGGAACATATACCAGATCTGAGCTATGAAGAGCTGAAAGCCTTCTACAAGGTGCACTATCACCCGTCGAATGCGGTATTTATGACATTTGGTGATATACCCGCCCATGAGCATCATCAGGTATTTGAGGATCGTGCGCTGAGCCGTTTTGAACGTCTGGATCAGGTTATTGAAGTTAATGATGAGCAGCGTTATAGCGAACCGAAGTTATTTGAAGGCCGATATGCACTGGATGAGGAAGATACAAAAGCCAGAACGCATATTGTTCTTAGCTGGCTGCTTGGGCGTAGTAGTTCTCTAATGGAGATGCTGCAGGCACACCTGATGTCCAGTGTGCTGCTGGATAACTCGGCGTCACCACTGCAGAAAGCGCTGGAAACCACAGACCTGGGGACATCTCCCTCGCCCTTGTGTGGGCTAGAAGACTCCAATCGAGAGATGAGTTTTATGTGTGGACTGGAAGGCTCTGAGCCAGAGCACGCCGAAGCACTTGAGGCCCTGGTGCTTGATGTCCTTGAGGATGTTGCTGAAAACGGAGTCGAGCAGTCTCAGGTGGAAGCGGTATTGCATCAGCTGGAACTGGGGCAGCGCGAAATTGGTGGCGATGGCTACCCTTACGGCCTGCAATTGATACTGGGTGGTTTATCTGCGGCAATCCACCGTGGTGATCCAATTGCGGTGATGAACCTGGAGCCGGTACTGGAGCAATTACGGGAAGACATTAAGGACCCGAATTTTATCAAGCAGCTGGTTAAGCGTAATCTGCTCGATAATCCCCATCGAATTCGCCTGGTGATGTCGCCCGATACCACGCTAAGTCAGGCCAGAGAGCAGGCAGAAGCGGAAAAGCTGTCGCACATTAAATCGCAACTCACAGATGCTGAAAAGCAGCAGATTATCGAACAGGCTGCCGCACTGCAGGCGCGTCAGAACGAGATTGATGATATCAGTGTTTTGCCCAAGGTCGGGCTCGACGATGTACCCGCCGAGATGAAAATACCAAACGGTCAGTATGCTGAGCTTGACGGTAAGCCGAGTTATTTCTATGAGCAGGGAACCAATGGCCTTATCTACCAGCAGGTTATCGTAGAACTGCCACAGCTGGATGATGAGCTGGTAAACCTGCTTCCGCTATACACTTACTGTCTTACTGAGCTTGGTTGTGGTGATAAAACCTACCTTGAATCCCAGGCCTGGCAGGATAGTGTGAGTGGAGGCGTGAATGCTTATACCACGGTGCGTGGGCTGGTTGATGACGAGCAGGATATTCGTGCACACTTTGTGTTTTCTGGTAAAGCGCTGGCGCGAAACCACGAGGCACTCAATACACTAATGGTGGAGATGCTGGAAAAGGCGCGCTTTGATGAGCACGATAGAATACGTGAGCTGGTGGCACAGAAACGTGCACGTCGTGAGCAGAGTGTAACCGGCCAGGGGCATAGCCTGGCGATGGTCGCGGCGAGTAGTGGTATGAGCCCGGCTGCGGCACTGAACCATCGATTATCCGGGCTTGAGGGCATACGCCAGCTGAAAATGATTGATGACTCACTCAGTGATAAAAGCAAGCTTCAGCAACTGGCCGAACAGTTTGCTGTTATTCACCGCAAGATACTTGCGTCACCCCGTCAGTACCTCTCGGTTGCAGAAAAAGACCAGCAATCGAGTATTGAGGCTGATTTAAAACACTACTGGAGTGCACCATCGGCGACGTCTTCATCATTCAGTCAGCCCAGGGTTAAGCAGCAGGTCAAACAGGCCTGGCTGACCAGTACACAGGTTAATTTTTCGGCGAAATCCTATCCAACCGTTGCTGTAGGGCATGCGGATTCTGCAGCACTTACCGTACTGGGTGGTTTCCTGCGTAACGGTTATCTGCATCGTGTTATCCGCGAGCAGGGTGGGGCCTATGGTGGTGGTGCTGGCCATGAGCCAGGTAATGCCTGTTTCCGTTTTTATTCCTATCGTGACCCTCGACTACAGGAAACCCTGCAGGATTTCGATGGCGCGATTGAGTGGCTGTTAACTAATGAACATAGTGAGCAGCAACTGGAAGAGGCGGTGCTGGGAGTGATTGGTAGCATGGATAAGCCAGGCTCGCCCGCAGGCGAGGCCAAGCAGGCATTTCATAACCAGCTATATGGGCGTACCGCTGAACAGCGTCAGCAATTCAGGGAACGTGTATTGAAGGTAAATCTGGATGATCTGAAGCGCGTCGGTGAAACCTACCTGAAACCTGAGCGTGCCAGTGTGGCTGTGATTACCAGCCCTGCCAATGAAGCACTGGTCAAATCCATCGGTCTGGATGTGCATAATCTGTAATGCATATTATGCTGATACAGCTCGACCTGCATATTCCCGACGCCCAGTCCCTTAAAGACAAGCGTCGGGAAATCAAAAGCATCAAGGACAGACTCATGTCCCGCTTTAATGTGTCGGTGGCTGAGGTTGGTGAGCTGGAATTGTGGCAACAGGCGAAGCTTGCCATCTGTGCTGTGAGTAATGATCGTGCTTACCTTGAACAACAGTTCAGTGCCATTGAAAACCTGGTGCTGGAGTGTGCGGCAATACAGGTGAGCGGTATTCAGCGAGACTGGCTATAGCATTGTCATTTGCACCTTTCTGGTGAGCCTGCATTGCAGCCTGCACTATATTGTCCCTAAACTTTACAGTTTTACTGCTCGGCCCTGTTAATTTTTCTCACCCATATGGGGGAGAACGGTGGCTGAGTACCTCATGTTGGATTAATAAAAAAACCAATGTGGTCAGAATTTGTTCAGTTATAAGTTTCTGAAATGTATCGTTTTATTTGTCATGTTATACAGAAATCGCCATTTTAAATTAATATATAATAATATGATTATTTAAATTGGCACGTTTCGTGTAGAATATCTGTCGGGGTATTATCTTATGTACATGGAGTGGGGCTTTTAGGGATTAATTCTGGGCTTTTCGACATCACAGTAGGAAATACTTTATCTGGGTGATTGATGTACCCAATAATAAAAGTAATGTTTAAAGGGAAATATGATGAAACTTAATACAATTCTGGCAGCAATGGCATTAAGCCTAACCGCTGTATCGGCTCAAGCGACGGTATTCTACCCGGCAGCCAATCCTGTTGATGGTTCTACAGAAGAAGTGGATATTATGTATGGCACTATAAGTCCGTCTAATACACTGTATCTTTTTGATGCAGATGTGACGGTATTTGATGTAGATGCTGGACTGGCTCTGGCGTACTATGCTGACACTGCTTTCTTTTTCTATGACACGTCTGACTACTATGTAACGCTGGCTAGTGGAACTAAACAGATCAAGTTGGGCGCAGATACAGGATTTGTACTCGCGTTAAATGACAGCGGTAATTGGATTACAGATACAAATATCGATAAGTTAAGTGTTAATAGTGATTTCTATAACATTACATTTGATGCTTCAGGTACAGCTCTGGGTGTTGATCTTCAGCCAGTACCAATTCCAGCAGCAGTTTGGCTGTTCGGTACAGGTCTGATTGGCCTGGCAGGTATTGCACGTCGCCGTGCATAATCCTGCTTTATCTCCGTCGGCTTAGCCGGCGGGGATAAATAAACTCTGTTTGACAGCATTCGGCTGCACAACTTACTAATTGTCTTTCTCTTTCTCTATATCCACATCTGTAAAACTATTTTTACTATTCTATTGATCAAATCATCATTTAT
>JBFHWF010000038.1:0-21365 GCA_041589175.1 Gammaproteobacteria bacterium | reverse complement strand
GGGCCATTATTCAGCATATTCGTAGCTGGAAAAAAACCGACATTCCAGCCTGGGATGGTACTCGTATCAGAGCCGACGCAGAGCAGGGGCGAGTTCTCTATCAGCGGCACTGCAGTAGCTGTCATGGCAAGGATGCACTGGGTGGAAAAGGTACCGGCATGATGTTTTCAAGGCCACGTGATCTCGCCATTGCACCACCTGCCTTAAATAATCAGGGCTTTCTGAATTCTGCCAGTGATGCCATGCTAAAAACGATTATTACTCAGGGGCGCCGGGAAACTCCGATGCCTGCGGCCAGTGCATTCAACCTGACAGAGCAGGATGTGGATGATCTGGTGACGTACATTCGAAGTTTTCAACGTACCCAAATGTCGGGTGAGCAGATTCTCGATGAAAGCCCCGTGTTGCTGTATTTCTCACGTTATGATTTTGCTACTACTATCGATAAAATCAAGCGTGTCATTCTCGATAAAAATTATAAACTGGTACGTGACCAGGCCGTCAATCATGGCTTTGTCAATGCGGATGATGAATCGACAACCCAGACCATGGTGTATTTCTGTAACTACGACATGATCAACGATGCCTTATTAATCGACCCCAGGGTAGGGATGTTTTTACCTTGTCGCATTACCGTGGTGGAACAGGAGGGTCGTGTACAGGTTATGAGTATCAATCCAAAACGGCTAAGCCAGTTGTTCAATAATGATGAGCTCGACCGCGCCTGTGATGAAATGCATAAAACCTATTCCACGATTATCGAGGAGGCAATCAAATGAAATGCAGGGCCCTGCTATTATTGATGCTTGCTTTCGTTATGACACCGGCGCAGGCGATTATCACCGGTGAGTTGATTATGGTGCGTTCCGATAATGCCTTTGTTGAATCCATGGGTGTGTTACAGGATGCGATCAAGCGACAGGGTTACCGGGTGTCACGCGTGCAATCAGTTGATACCGGCCTTACCCAGAGTGGTTATAAAACCGATAAATACCGAATCGTTTTTTTCGGCAAAACCGAAGAGATCGATAACCTTACCAATAACTACCCCGACCTGATTCCCTATCTGCCTCTAAAGCTGGTGATTTACGCCGAAGCCGGTGAGACTCTGCTGGTTACCATGGATCCGGGAGTTTTTATCGATTTGTTCCCCTACCCACAACTGCAACAAACCTTCAAACAGTGGCAACAGGATGTCATCGTTATCATGAAGACGGTGCAGGATGCAGGCTTCTAAGCCGAGTTCAGCCCCGGTTTTTCGCTAATATTCGTAAACAATTAACATTAGAGGCTGGCTTTTGGATAGTCAGAAATACCGCTTTTCGTAATGAAGGCTTAGTTGATAACTAAGCCTTCGGTGCTTCAGCTACGATCAAAGTTTTGGTTTTATTAGTCTAAATCCTGCCAGGCTCGCTAGACCAGATAGCATTAATATAAAAGATGCTGGTAAAGGAACTGGGCTTGTACCCACAATCCACGCACCTCGCATAGCATCATTATCAAACCGTAGTGCATCAAAATAATTATCTAACACGACTTCGGTTGAGATGGCCGGAGAATTCTGGCTTGAGCTATAATCTAGAATGCTGTAGTTGATTGCTACAAAGCCATCTGCGTCTACCCATCCAGTCTGGCACACGCCTGTATATAGACACTCTAAGCTTCTGTCTTCATAGAAGTATTCCGATACAGTTACTGGAGAGTTTACGATACCTGCCCAGTGCGTTGTTTCGTAAGTTACAGTGGTGTCATTGCAGGGGTTAGAAAAAAAACCTGGTATCACAATTCCACATGTAATGTCTGGATCAGGTATTATTATCGTCTCAGTTGATACATAGGTTGGCGAAAATATATTTTCAATTTCACCATAATAATTATTAAGTAGTGCGTATACATTATCTTCGCTTGCTAGTGACCAGTTATTGATGCCCAATGCCTGTGTTGCGTTGAGTGAGTCAATACTTGACATTACGCTCGTATAATTCAAGCCGAAAGCAGGTGTTTGTGTCGTGTAGAGCTGATACCAGTATAGCCCCGTAGAGTCATCTTCGATGACGTTATAGCCATTAACAGGATCTATATGTTGTATAAGAATTGCTTGTGATGCAGTGCTGAAGATAATTAACAGGGACGTGAGTATTATTGAACGAAAGGTTTTCATCTTTTGATCCTTTGATGGAGTTATCATCCATAATCATACAAACAGAGAATACTCTGTAATAAATCGGTTAATACGTCATTGACCTGACGCAATAGTTAATAGGTTCAAGACGAAAAAAGGTTTTATGTGTTTTGATGTATTACCACGCCTTTTCACCAGTTAGCCGTTAGCACAGTGGCGATACCAGTTGGATATGTGGTTTTATGTAAGGATATGAAAGTATTATATTTTGCCAGAGAAAAGCAGTATGCGCTGGGTATGCAGGTGCCGGAATACCGGGAGATAGCTTCTGTCACTGAAACTGTCGATTTGAATACCGGCAGATTCGATTTCGAACTCGGCCGGTGTAATGTAATGAGAAAATCGAAATAAGCGGGTGCAGGCACCAGCTCGGTAAATCGTCGATCCTGTTGGGGGCCTCAGTAAATTCGAGGGGCTACCTCGATTAATATTATTATCCTGATGTAAAAAATACATGTATATTTTATCCACATGAAATAATATAAAGCATATTTAATGCCATAATCTATACACTCAGGGCCTCTTCAATAACATGTTTAAATTCCTGAATATCGACACATTACACCAGTTCTTCCATCAAAATGTCTGGCAGATAGGCCTTGAGGATATTCCCGTGTGGAGGCAGAAACTGGTTGTTGCCCTGCGTATATTCAATTTGCTTATTCGTGATCTTATCGATGGCATGATTACTCTCCGTGCCATGGGCCTGGTTTACACGACAATACTCGCGCTTGTACCCCTGTTGGCGGTAAGCTTCTCTGTTCTAAAGGGCTTTGGTGTTCATAACCAGATTGAGCCTGCTTTACTTAACCTGTTACAGCCTATGGGCGAAAAATCGGTAGAAATTACCGATAAAATTATCGGCTTTGTAGATAATACCCAGGCTGGTGTTTTAGGCTCGGTCGGCCTTGCATTTCTGATATATACCGTTATTTCACTGTTGCAGAAAATTGAAAAGTCCTTCAATTATACCTGGCGGGTCAAACATCATCGTTCAATCACGCGTCGCTTTAGCGATTACCTGAGTATCATTATTATTGGACCGGTGCTTGTGTTTTCCGCGCTGGGAATGACAGCGTCTTTGTCCAGCACCTCTCTCTACCAGCATTTCATGGAAATTGAAGAGATTGGCAGCCTGGTTAAACAGTTTGTGCGGCTGATACCATACCTGTTTGTAATTTCAGCCTTCACCTTTGTTTATATGCTGATACCCAATACCCGTGTCAAATTTCGCTCGGCGTTAATTGGCGGTATCGTAGCAGGCATATTATGGGAAAGCACCAGCTGGGCATTTGCTGCCTTTGTCGTGAACTCGGCAAACTATACTGCCATTTACTCGGCATTCGCTTCGATGATTATTTTCTTTATCTGGATATATATGAACTGGCTGATCTTGCTTATCGGCTGTAGCATCGTGGCGTATCACCAGTTGCCTTCGCTGCGAACGCTTGACACCAGGATAATTCGCCTGAGCAACCGCATGCGTGAAGTAATGGCGCTGATGATTATGCGACTGGTTGCACTCAACTATCGCCAGCATCATGAAGCCTGGTCTATCGATACGCTTTCCTGTGAAATGAATATCAATCCAGATGCTTGTGAGCTTATTGTAAATCGCCTGTTAGCGGCAGGCTTACTGGTTGCTACTACCGATTCACCTGCACGCTACCTACCTGGGTACGACCCGGCAACCATCTCGCTATCTGATATTGTTAATACAGTAAGAATAGCTGAAGAGCGTGATGGCCTGGCAGTAGATGATCTTCACATGGATACGACCGTTAATGAAATTTATGGTGAAATAAGCCATGCAATCGACTCTTCACTCGAAGGCCGAAACTTGCTGGATCTTATTAATTAAAGAGCTGGGAAAACTGGGGTCTGACCCCGGTTAAGAAAATGGTGCCGAGAAGAGGGCTTGAGCTTGTCTTTTATGAAAATATTATACAATATAATCAATAGTATATAATTTTTTCATTCGCTTGAGTGTTATATGAGTGATATCAAGGTAATGCTATAAAGTATCTGTCATGGGTACATAAAAGTAGTCATTAGAACTTATTCGTACGCTTCGTCTTTTTACCACAGCTACCCCACAGATGACATATCCCCATTCACCTGTTGCCTGCTGTGAATCACGCTGGAGGTACTATTTATGGAGGAAAGCTCAGGAGGAAGGTCATCACTTATTGTCGAAACTGCTTAAGACTTGATGTTTCGATTGCTCATCAATGTGGCGTTTGGTGTCAATTTCAGCATATCTAATAGCGTCTTTTAGTTGACTGTAGTGATATTGTTTATATGTATAAATATAATTCGTTTTGTAGGTAATGCCGTATTTATTCATTAGTTCAATTTCTGTGTTCTTCATTTCTATTTCCTGATATTGCATAATCATTATGCGTCGATGTATTTAACTTCTATAGACGCTTTGCCATATCTGGTTTGTGTATAAAACCTGGAATATGAATTGTAATTCTATTCAGAAGTTATCGTCTTTATATACTGTTAAATATTCTTCATTGTATTACTAGTAGGCTGTGCCAAATGATGCGTCCACTGCATTTGCAGGTGTGCGTAAACTGGCAAGTCGACAGCCTTGTGTGACTGGTCCGCCTGGAAACAGATTGTGTAGGTATTTTTTGCCACCCTGAATCGAGAATTCCTTACATAGTTCTCTTGAAAGTGCGCGAGCATATCGCTTTACACCATTGTTTAGATAATTCTTACGCAAATAACGTATCACGGCCCAGTGTTCATCATTGAATGAGATTCCTTCAGATGATGCTAATTTCTCTGATTTCTTACGGCTCCAATTCTGGTTTATTAATTCTGTACGACGAACATCAATGTCTAAACTGAATGTTTCAGCTTCATAGGCGTATATTTCAAACTGTTTTATTTTTCCTGTATTTATATGACTTTTTATTGTGTTGCCATTGAAATACTCTAGTGTGGTTTTAAGCCATTGTGTTATTAATGGTGAAACGGGTATTCCTTTGCTCTTGTCTGAATAGATGATTGCGCAATCTCTGGGTTTTACATTTATCCTGTTGCTCATATTCTTTACCTCGTCGATAGGATATAACTTTTGAATTAATTCCTGTGCACTTGGGACTTGTAACAGTGCTTATAACTGATCGTTATATCATGGCAGTGTAATCGCCATGTTATATCTGTTTCAGTTGTTATGGATTTAACTGAATCCAGTAAATCAGGTTCAGGATGCTGTTTCGTGTTACACGATTTATAAAGTAGAAATAGATACTAATGGTATTTCTTTACTGATGCGCTTAGATCATCGAATGCCTGACTCGTTACAGGTGTAACTATTCATCAGGATTCGAATCTAATGCATAATCTGTTCAATACATATGTATCTAACGATTGTCATTGATATTTCTGTTAGCCACCTCGATCATCGTTATATGTTTCCGGAAATGGCAGATGCAGGCAAGGATGGTTGAATTCTATATTCTGATATTCATTACATGTATCTTCTGACTCGAAGTAAATGCACAGGTTTCCATCCATTAAGGAGCAATGATCTTCGTAGTTTATGACGTCATTTCCCGTAATCGGGTCTGTTGTCCATATTCGAAATTTTGGTTCATGTAAGAGGTTACTTTGTTCCTGGTCGCGTTGCAGGGCATCTTTTGCTCGCCAGTCGAAATGTTGTGGATTTGGGTTGCTTGTGGTTTTCAGGGGGGTTGGCATGATTATCTCCGGTGACACATCACCAGCCGCGTATAAGATTAAGCCATATGCAATAATCCCTGCGGAAGCGTCATTCTTTGAGTGGCTTGCCAGAAAGTGGCAAAGAATGTGATGAGGGTTACATACCACTATATACCTAATGTTCTGCAATAGCTCATCATATTAACTGATGGCTGAGAACCGGGGGTGTGGCAGGGCAGGAGTGTAGAGATATGGTGCCGAGAAGAGGACTTGAACCTCCACGAGCCAAAGCTCACTAGCACCTGAAGCTAGCGCGTCTACCAATTCCGCCACCTCGGCATAGGTGTCTGGATCGAGTGATCCAGCTGATCGTCTTGGACAGGGCGCGTAATTTACCGGTAGTCGTGGCTAATGTCAACACATCGGTCGGGATTAATGACTTTTTATATTCACCTCGCGGGCTGCTGCTTTAGTGTACAATATTCATATCTAATCAATTGCTTACGAGTACGCCGTTTCAATGGCTAAATCCAGAAAACACAACAACAAGAAGCCGGGCTCTCGGCCTTCCTCTCACCAATCCGATCGTAAACCTGGGCGCGGGCCTGATAAGGGCAAGAATCGCAAGCCCGACAGACACGGTCATAAGGGCTCCCAGCAGGCTTCAAAAGGGCTGGTAGATCCCCAGCACGAGCGTGAAGCCAGTAACTACGAAAACCCCATTGCCAGCCGTGAGCTGATTTTGCAGGTGATCAAGGCTGAGGGGGCGTTGACCCACGAGCGTCTCGAAGAGCGCCTGGAGATGATTACCGACGAGCAGCAGGAGGCCCTGAGACGCCGCCTGAACGCGATGGTGCGGGATGGTCAGCTGATCCGTAACCGCCGGGAAGGCTATATCCCGGTTAACGAGGAAGACCTGATCAGCGGTCGTGTTATCGCCCACCCGGATGGCTTTGGCTTTCTGGTGCCAGATGAAGGGGATGAAGATATCTTCCTTCACGGCAAGCAGATGCGAACCCTGCTGCATGGTGACCGCGCAGTCGTGCAGATTTCTGGTGTCGACCGCCGTGGCCGTAAGGAAGGCGCGGTGATCGAGGTGATTGAGCGCGCTAACGACCGTATCGTCGGCCGCCTGTTTATTGAGTCTGGCGTGGCCTTCGTGGTAGCGGACAATAAGCGCATTACCCAGGACATTATGGTGCCCATGGATCAGCTCAATGGCGCCGAGCATGGGCAGATAGTGATTATCGAAATCACCGACCAGCCGACCTTCAAACGCCAGGCCATCGGCAAGGTGACCGATGTGATTGGTGACCATATGGCGCCAGGCATGGAAATCGATATTGCGATCCATGCGCATAATATTCCTTTCCTGTGGCCCGACGATGTGAAGGCCCAGGTGGCAGAAATCATCGAGGAAGTGAGTGAGCGTGACAAGCGTTACCGCCTCGATTTGCGTGATTTACCACTGGTAACCATCGATGGCGAAGATGCCCGCGACTTCGATGATGCGGTGTACTGTGAAAAAGACGGCACTGGCTGGACGCTTTACGTCGCCATCGCCGATGTTTCCCATTATGTCGAGCGCGACACCGCGCTGGATCGTGAAGCCTATAATCGTGCGACCTCGGTATACTTCCCTGAGCGGGTTATCCCGATGTTGCCAGAGGTGTTATCGAATGGCCTTTGTTCATTAAATCCCCACGTGGATCGCCTGTGCATGGTATGCAAGATGCACTTCGACAGCGCGGGCAAGATGAAAGACTATAGCTTCGACGAAGCCGTCATGCATTCCCATGCGCGCTTCACCTACACAAAAGTCGCGGCGATTTTGATCGACGAAGATACGGCACTGCGCAAAGAATATAAAGCGCTGTTGCCACACCTCGAAAATCTGTATGGCCTGTACCAGGCGTTGGTTGGGCAGCGTCGCAAGCGTGGTTCGATTGATTTTGAAACGACCGAAACCCGTATTATTTTCGATGAAAGTAAGCGTATCGAAAGTATCGTGCCAACGGTGCGCAACGAAGCCCACAAAATTATCGAAGAGTGCATGATCTCTGCCAATATCGCGGCGGCGAAGTTCCTGCAGAAACATGAAATTCCTGCACTCTATCGTGTGCATGGTGGGCCCAAGGAAGACAAGCTGGATGATGTGCAGGATTTTATCCAGGGGCTTGGTATTCAGTTTAAGGCGAAAGGGGATATCCGCGCGCAGGATTATGCCCGGATTATCGACCAGGTTAAGGACCGCCCTGATTTCCACCTGATTCAAACCGTATTATTACGCTCGCTGATGCAGGCGGTGTATTCGCCGGATAACGATGGCCACTTCGGTCTGTCGCTGGAAAACTACGCGCACTTTACCTCGCCGATTCGACGTTACCCCGACCTGCTAGTACATCGTGCGATTCGGCATATCGTGAGCGGCAAGAAAGTCGCTGGTTATTTTTATCGCCATAGCGACATGGTACATCATGGTGAGCATTGCTCCGCCAACGAGCGCCGTGCCGATGAAGCCACGCGTGACGCGGTGACCGCGCTCAAGTGCGAATACATGATGTCGAAGATCGGTGAAACCTATAGTGGTGTCATTTCCTCGGTGACCGGCTTTGGTCTGTTTATCGAATTGAATGAAATCTACGTGGAAGGCCTGGTGCATATCACCAACCTGCCGAAAGATTTTTATCACTTCGAACCGGTGTCACACAAACTGGTGGGCGAGCACAGTGGTGAACAGTTCCAGCTGGGTGACGCGGTCACCGTGACTATTGCTGCGGTTAATCTGGATGATCGCAAGATCGACTTCGAACTGGTGAGCCATGACGAAAAGACGAAAACGGCTGATGTTATTCCAATAGGCGCTACTCGAAAAGCCAAAGCCGAGGATCAGGCCGATTCAAACAAATCGGGTAAGGATAAGAAAAAGGCTAAGAAAGACAGGAAAAAGGCTAAAAAAACAAATGCCAAACGGCATGCGGATGCACTTAGCCTTGATGCAGACGGTGATTCAGCTGTAACAGAAGATACAACTGAAAAGCCAGCCAAAACCGCTAAAAAGAAAGCGGCCAGTAAGAAAAATACGACCGCTAAAAAGAAAACTGCAGTTAAGAAGGTGGCAGCAAAGAAAAAGGCAGCGCCCAAGAAAAAGGCGGCTGCTAAAAAGGCTGCTCCCAAGAAAAAGGCAGCCACTAAGAAAGCCGCACCCAAGAAGAAAGCCGCTGCAAAGAAAACAGCGGTGAAAAAGGCGGCACCTAAAAAGAAAACAGCACCTAAGAAGTCGGCCGTAAAGAAAACAGCACCAAAGAAGAAGGTCGTTAAGAAAAAAGCGATAACCAAGAAAGCGCCCGCTAAAAAGGTCGAGCCTAAAAAGGTACCGCCTAAGAAAAAAGCAGCACCTAAAAAGAAGGTTGTTAAGAAAAAAAGCGTAAAGAAAAAAGCGGTTAAAAAGAAGTGATGGGCTGGTTGATATAACTGGAGTTTTACTATCCAATGACTAAGCGATTTTCACGTGCCTTTTTTCTTTGTCTGTTGTTTCTGGCTTCGCCGGTTCTTGCAGATAGCTCATTAAAGACAGTAAAACACCTCGGTGAGCTTTTTGATGTATTAGCAAGCCGCCAGTTGCCAGCGCTGGTGCTGTTTACCACCGATGACTGCGCCTATTGCGAGGCCCTGCGTAAAAATTATCTGTTACCTATGATGCGGTCGGGTGAATATGACAAAAAAATCGTCTTTCGCCAGTTGTATATGGGTGAATATAATCTGCTCAGGGATCAGAAGGGTGAACTTATAGGTGGTGATCAGATAGCGCTTCATTATGGTGTCGAAGTGTCTCCTACCATTGTATTTCTGGATGCGCAAGGCAAGGAAGTCGGTAAGCGTATCATCGGTGTTTCCGGTGCCGATTATTTCGATAAAACCCTGAGCCAGCACATTTCTGATGCCTGTAAGCAGGCGGGAAGCTGTCAGTAATGGGAGTATACTTATGAGTGCGCAGGTCACTGAGATTATTTTCGGCTTTCATTCAGTCGAAGCGCTGATTCGTAACGAGCCTGCCAGCATTCTTCAGTTGCTGGTTGAAAAAAATCGTAAAGACAAGCGCATGACCCAGCTGGTGGAACACGCACAGGCGCAGGGCATAGCAATTGATTATCTTAAAAAGTCAGATCTTGAAAAGCAGGCCGGCAGCAAAAAAACCCAGGGCATTGCCGCCCGTTGTAAACCCGCGTCTAAACAGCCGGATGTATCACTCGATAGCCTGCTACAGAAACCAGATGTATTTCTGCTGATACTGGATGGTGTTACCGATCCGCATAACCTTGGTGCCTGTCTGCGAACCGCCGATGCCGCCGGTGTGGATGCAGTTATCGTACCCAAAGACCGTGCAGCCGGTTTGACACCCACGGCGCGTAAAGTTGCCTGCGGTGCTGCAGAAAGTATTAATTTTTTCGCAGTGACGAATCTGGCGCGTACACTTAAACAATTGAGTGATAATGAAGTATGGATTGTGGGTACCGCGGGTGAAACGGATACCAGTCTTTACGATCTAAAACTACAGGGTAAACTCGCCATTATCATGGGTGCCGAAGAAAAAGGCATGCGACGTTTGACGCGTGAGCATTGTGATCAGCTGGTCAAGTTACCTATGGCCGGTCAGGTGGAAAGCCTGAATGTCTCAGTGGCAACGGGTGTTTGCCTGTTTGAAGCGGTCAGGCAACGGAGTCGTTCATAAATGTCGACGTTAGACCTGATTGTGCCGGGTCTGTTTGGTCCCTTTGCACAGGAAGTGCCGGCACATATTCATCAGGCCTGTCAGGCAGATAGCTTCAAGGCCTTAAATCGCGCGTTGAGTCGTTCGACTGCAACATCAATTCCGGTATCGGATTTTTATTCCACGTTACATTATTGTCTGTGCCCGCATTGCGCCCTTTCGTTGAGTGAGATTACCGCGCAGGCAAATCGCATGGATTCACCGCATGGTTTTCGATATCGTGCAGACCCGGTTCATTTCAAGGCCGAGTCAGATCATGCGATTCTACTAGGCCCAGAATTACTTGAGTTGCAGGATAAAGAGTCGGCTAGCCTGATCCATGCTTTCAATACGCATTTCAAGAATGATGGCGTGCGTCTGGAGCAGGATGAGCAGGGGCACTGGTATCTGCAAACACAACATCAGCTTGCGCTGGACTTTGTCGCGCTTGATGATGCACTGGGTCGCGATATTAAACATTTTATGCCCCATGGTGATGACGCCATGTGGTGGCGCAAGCTGGTAAACGAGGCGCAAATGCTGTTCTTTCAGCATGCGGTGAATGAACAGCGAGAATCCACTGGGCAATTAACCGTGAATGGTTTGTGGTTGTGGGATATGTCATTTGATGCAAGCCTGAATACTGAGGCTGGCACGACTTTAGCCTATAAGCATATCTATGCTGACTCTTCGCTAGTACTGAGTATGGCGAAACTGTCGAAAATTAAAGTCAGTGCATTGTTTGCTGTAACCGATAATTTTGCTTTTGAAGGTGACTCACTGGCGGTTATTGATAGCCTGTATACGGCTGTGTGTTATGGCGACTGGCAGGCATGGGAAAATGCCCTGCAGGCATTTAATCAGCAGTTTTTTTTACCGCTCTATGATCGATTGCTACGGGGTGATATCAGGCAGTTACGGATTTTTTCCTGTGATGGTCAACGCCTGGATATTGATTCACGACAGCGATATCAGCTATGGAAAAAAACACATCCACTGAGTGAAATGATTAAACGAATTTGAAATAACGTAATGAATACTAAAGTGATTAAACGACTCTCGGGCACGGTGTCTGAACAGCTCAGACAGTCGGCTATGCATCCGGTACTACAACAGGTGTTTAGTCACCGCAAAGTCACCGAGCTTGAACAGGTCGAATATAATCTTAAACGCATGCTGGGCTTTGAGTCGTTAAAAAATATTGAGCGCGCAGCACAGCTGGTTGTCGATGCCATTACTCAGCAACAATCGATACTGATAGTGGGTGATTTTGATGCAGATGGTGCAACCAGCACGGCGGTCTGTTTCCGAGCGCTTAACATGTTCGGCCATTCAGATGTCGATCACCTGGTGCCGAACCGATTTGATTTTGGTTATGGTCTGAGCCCCGAACTGGTTGCCGTTGCGTGTGATAAAAATCCGGACCTTCTGATAACCGTTGATAATGGTATTTCCAGCATACAGGGTGTTGCAGATGCCCGTGCAGCGGGCATGAAAGTGCTGGTTACGGATCACCATCTTGCGGGTAAAGTACTACCCGAAGCTGATGCCATTGTGAATCCAAATCAGCCGGGCTGTCAGTTCCCTTCAAAAAACCTCGCCGGTGTTGGCGTGATCTTTTATGTGATGCTTGCGGTACGCAGTCGACTGCGTGAGGTTGGCTATTTTAATGAGCAGCGGCCAGAGCCCAATATGGGACAGTTGCTGGATCTGGTTGCACTGGGTACGGTGGCCGATGTGGTGCCACTGGATGAAAATAATCGCATCCTGGTATCGCAGGGGCTTAAGCGCATGCAGGCGGGTAAAGCCTGTGTCGGTATTCAGGCGATTCTTAAAGTGGCGGGCCGTGATATTACACGTATCACCGCTACTGACCTGGGCTTTGCGGTAGGCCCAAGACTCAATGCCGCCGGTCGACTGGAAGATATGTCACTGGGGATTAACTGCCTGATTACAGATGATCCAGCAAAAGCCCAGGCGATTGCACAGCAGCTGGATGATCTTAATCGTAGTCGTCGAGAAATTGAGCAGGATATGCAGCAGCAGGCGATGCAAAGCCTGAGTCACCTGGAGTCTTCGATACAGTCCGCTGAATTGCCTTATGGCATTTCGCTCTATAATGCCGACTGGCATCAGGGGGTGATTGGTATTCTGGCGTCACGAATCAAGGAGCGCTTTCATCGGCCGGTAATCATTTTTGCAGATGATAGCAATGGCATTATCAAGGGGTCGGCGCGTTCGATAAAAGGCCTGCATATACGCGATGTACTGGAAGCTATTTCCACGCAACATCCGGGGATGATTATCAAGTTTGGCGGCCATGCCATGGCAGCTGGCCTGAGTATTGCAAGTAAGGATTTCGAAACATTTGAACAGGCGTTTAATGAGCGTGTTCGACAACAGCTCAACGACGATGCCCTGCAGGGTGTGATTGAGTCAGATGGTGAGCTGCAGGGCCATGACTTAAACCTTGAGCTCGCTCAGGCGATTCGCGATGCCGGGCCCTGGGGACAAAATTTTCTTGAACCGATGTTCGATGGGGAATTTGAAGTGATTGACTGGCGTGTTGTGGGTGAGAAACACCTGAAAATGGAGTTGCAGTCCGCCGATGCCGAATATCCCATTGGTGCAATTGCATTTAATGCACCGGCATCTATGCTTGAGCAATCGGATGGATTCATCCGCGCCGCCTATCGACTGGATGTTAATGAATTTCGTAACCAGCGTAATGCACAGCTGGTAGTTGAATATTTTGAGTCGATTGAATAATCGCAAGAGGTTTTGATTTATGGCATTGATGCCTTACAAGCTGGTTCGTCAGGTACTGTTTCAGTTTAATGCAGAGACTGCACACGAGTGGTCATTGAAGGGCCTGAACTTTCTGCATCGTTTTAATTTAATTCCCCTGCTGTTTGGCAAGCCTGCCGGTCAGGCGGATAAGTTGCCGTACAAGGTAATGGGGATTAATTTCCCGAATCGCGTGGGGCTTGCTGCAGGGCTTGATAAGGATGGCGAATATTTCCAGGCGCTATCAGAATGTGGCTTTGGTTTTGTTGAAATCGGTACAGTAACGCCGGTTGCACAAGCGGGTAATGAAAAACCACGATTATTTCGACTGACAGATGCACAGGCCATTATTAACCGTATGGGGTTTAATAATCATGGTGTCGATCATCTGGTGGAGAATGTAAAACGCTCTGGCTTTAAAGGTGTGCTGGGAATTAATATTGGTAAGAACAAGAACACACCAGAAGATGAGGCAATGAACGATTATGTTGTCTGTCTCGAAAAGGTGTACCCCCATGCGGATTACGTCACCATTAATATTTCCTCGCCTAACACGCCTGGCCTGCGTGACCTGCAGCATGGCGATGCACTCGATAACCTTTTACGGGATTTAAAATTCAAACAGAAAGAACTGACACGACAGTTTGATAAATATGTTCCGCTGGTGATCAAGATTGCGCCGGATATTGATGATGAAGGGCTTAAGGAACTGTCCAAAACCTTTATCAAACACAGTATTGATGGTGTGATTATCAGTAACACAACCCTGTCCCGCGAAGGGGTTGAAGGTATTGCGCATGCAGAAGAGGCGGGCGGGCTTAGCGGGGTTCCCCTGAAAGATCGTGCCGATCATGTGTTGCAGGTGATGGCGGTGCATCTAAATGGTGATATCCCGATTATTGCGGTGGGCGGAATCAGTAGTGCGGATAATGCAGAAAAGAAAATCCAGCTGGGTGCCAGTCTGGTGCAGATTTATACCGGCTTTATCTATCAGGGGCCAGTACTGGTGCATGCCTGTGTCGAGCGCCTGTCTAGACTGTAGTTCAGGGTGTAAGCAGCTTTTCAAGTAGCTCGTGCTGATGTTCTTCTGTTAGCAGTGATTTGAGTACTGGGTGCAGATCGGTTTTCATCTCATTCAGGCAGTGGATAGTATAGGTGGTGTGCGTCCGCCGGTGAGCATTGCCATACTGGTTGCATTGAATCTTTTTTTCACCTGGGCACTGGAATACCAGATGTGGCCCGTCTTCCAGGACTTCGATCAGGATACAGTCGCGCTGTTCGTGGCGAACTTTCTGGCCTATCAGGTTATAGAGTTGGGGAATCATACCCCATGTTAGCAAGTTTTGATTTACAGGTGTAATTATGAAATGGACATGTATTGAAACCCGGCCAAAGTACAAGGGCTTTTTCAGGATTGATCTATGCACCGTGCGTCACGATACTTATGCGGGCGGTGAAATCGAAATTCAGCGCGAGCTGTTTCATCGGGGCGATGCGGTGGCTGTATTGCTTTACGATCCCCAACGCGACCAGCTGGTGATGATCGAGCAGTTCCGCATTGGTGCTATCGATGACCCCGATGGCCCCTGGCTACTGGAGATTGTGGCTGGCGTGGTGGAAGCGAATGAGTCCATCACCGATGTGGCTAAGCGTGAGTGTCAGGAAGAAGCGGGTATTGCGGTACATCATCTGGAGCCCATCCACAGTTTCTATTCGAGCCCGGGTGGTTGCTCGGAAAAAATCCACGTGTTCTGTGCGCTGGTGGACAGTGAGCAGGCCAGTGGGATTCACGGGCTGGATGAAGAGGGTGAGGATATCCGCGTACGGGTGATCGACTTTGCTGAGCTGCATGATCTACTGGCAGCGGGGCGTATCAACTCTGCGATTCCACTGGTCGCGGTTCAATGGTTACAGCTCAATCGAGAGCGCCTGCAAACTGAAAGTTTTATACTGTAACTGCCAAATTTGCCAGAATTCACTATATTTAGATAGAACGTCTGAAAATTACAAGGTATTCAAGTGTTTCTATCGTATATATATGTGCTTTATCAGGGAGCGAGTGGTGACAGATCGTAGTTATAGAACGCTATTAGGTCTGCTTATTCTGGTGGCGCTCTATTTCGAGCTGGCCTGGCTTATGTATGGTCTGATTATTATTCTCCTGCTGGAAGGCGTAACGAATTTCCGCATCCCCATTCTGATATGTAAAGCTCGCAAGTGTATGTTGAAAGAGGAAGACTCCATCTATGTTGACCCGGCAGAGGTTGCTACGGCGCGGTTTGCAGTGGATTCTGAGCGAATCTGGCGGCTGGTAGTGGGTAGCTTTCTGTATATTGCCTATGTACACCTCGATATGCTCTGGTTTTTCCCCTGGTTTATGGGGTTTGCGATTTTTGGTGCTGGCCTGAGTGGGGTGTGCCCGGTATTGCTGGCGATTCGCTGGCTTGGATTTCGATGACAGAATCAGAAAAAAACACTAAAAAACAAGGGGTTAAGATATCGCTGCCCGCCAAGGTCACGGGTATTGTATTCTGGGGCATGGTACTGATGGGGGTGCTGGTTGCCTCCTACCTTTTGAGTCAGAAAGAAGCTCAGTTACGTGAGCGTTATCTGGGCAACCTGCTGTTTATCGAGCATGAGATGGAGCAGCTCTATGCCAGCTACGATGAATATATTTTTGACCATGACTTTATGCGTTTGCAGGTGGTCGACTATTTCCAGAAAGCCCAGCAGCGTTATCCGGTTGAGGCGATTCATTACAGTTTTTCCGGGCAGGAGTACCTGATTGGTGAGGTAGGCGGACAGCAGGAGCGGATGCAGGGCCAGCTACTGATTCGCGTGCTATCCAACCAGGGTATGCAGGTGGTTGATATGGAGCTCTATATGGAGGGCCTGAATGTCACCATTGGTGAGGCCCGCAAGCAGATGATTATGATCATCGGTTTGATGGTGTTTCTGTTTGGGCTGGTGTTGCAGCAAATTCTACAAAAGGTGCTATCGGCCCCGATTATGGAAATGGTGGGCTCGGTGCAGAAATTCGCCGGGGGAGATCAGTCGGCGCGCTTTGACGAGAGCCGTAATGATGAATTTGGTTATTTGTCGCGCTTCGTTAACCAGGCGCTAGATGCGATAGTCGAGCAGCAGAAAGAAATCGAGGCGTCGCGTCGTGAGTTGTATGAAGAAAAAGTACAGGCGGAGATTACCCTGCATTCCATTATGGATGGCGTGATTACCACCGATGCGGATAACCTGATTCGTTATATTAATCCGGTAGCCGAGCGCCTGATGGGGGTCAACCTGGCGCGTGTCGAGGGGCAGGATCTGAACCGGGTGATACGCCTGATTGATGAAGATGGTGGTGGCTATCTTGAGCCACCCACTGTTGACTGCCTTAATCACCGGCAGGTCACGGCGCTTAAGGGTAATGCGGCACTGGCCAGTGCTGATGGTGCGGTCATTCATATTGAAGCGTCGGCCGCACCGATGCGTAATGATCAGGGGGCTGTTATCGGTGCGGTAATGGTGCTCCAGGATGTTAGCCAGGAGCGCTCATTGAGTCGTCAGCTGTCCTACCAGGCGAGCCACGATATGCTCACGGGCCTGTTTAACCGTCGTATGTTCGAGGAGCAGCTGGATGCAGCGCTATCGAACGTGCAGATTGAAAATCGTCATCATGCCCTGTTTTACCTGGATCTGGATCAGTTCAAGATCGTTAATGATACCTGTGGTCACGTTGCTGGTGATGAGCTACTGCGTCAGCTGAGCGACCTCTTAAAGAGTTGTATTCGTGATGGGGATGTACTGGCGCGCCTGGGTGGCGATGAGTTTGGTCTGCTGCTGGAAAACTGTGAACTTGCCCAGGCGGTGAAGGTCGCTGACAAAATTCGTCAGAGTGTCAGGGATTATCGTTTTGCCTGGGATGACAAGTCGTTCGAAGTCGGGGCCAGTATCGGGGTCGTGGCCATTAATGTCGATAATGTGGATATGGCCAGCATTCTGGCTTCAGCGGATATGGCCTGTTATGCCGCAAAAGATATGGGGCGTAACCGGGTGCATGTGTATGAGCCCTCGGATGCGGTACTGGCGGAACGGCATGGGCAGATGCACTGGGCCAGCCGAATTAGTCAGGCCATGGATGAAAATCGTATGGTGCTGTTTGAGCAGGCCATCGTGTCTACCACGGAAACCCGTAACACCACGCATTGTGAGGTGCTTATCCGCATGCTGGATGAGGAGGGTGCCCTGGTGAGTCCAGGTGCATTTATACCCGCAGCGGAGCGTTATAACCTGATGACCAAGCTCGATCGCTGGGTGATTCACGAGGTGTTCTCGCAGATTGCCGAGCACCAGGGAGAGGATGACGGCTATCGCATGGTGGCGATCAACCTCTCGGGTATGTCACTGGTTGAGGATGATCTGCTGAATTACGTGCTGAATGAGGCCGAGAAGTACCATGTGGACCTGTCACGAATCTGTTTCGAAGTGACTGAAACCGCTGCAATCAGCAATCTGACACGAGCCACCTATCTGATACGCGAGCTGCGGCGACAGGGCTGCCGCTTTGCGCTGGATGATTTCGGTAGCGGGCTTAGCTCATTCAATTACCTGAAAAACCTGCCCATCGATTATCTCAAGATAGACGGTAGCTTTGTGGTGGACGTGTTATCCGATCCCATCGATCGAGCCATGGTGGAGGCCATCGTTGCGGTTGGCCATGTCATGCAGGTGAAGGTGATTGCCGAATGGGTTGAAAATCAGGAAACTCTGGATATGCTGCGTGAGATGGGGGTCGATTATGTTCAGGGCTACCATACCGGGGCGCCTGTAAAAGCGGGATTTACGGCGTAAGCTGCCCAAAGACAGGACAAATTCCTACACCAATATAAGCGATCTCTTATGTCCGATACTCGAACGGGTGATTACAATCTGCAGCTCATAGGGGTATGATTTTCAGCAACTTGAGAGCATATTCAGGGAAACTGATTTACAGACATATGATATGTGTCTGATTCAGGGCTAAAGTCTTTGCATCAAGGAAGCGGATTGCCTATTATGGGCGATCTTTAGATGGAATTATATTAGTGATTATTGATGAAAGATCCAATGTTTTTTATAAAACAGACCATTATAAGAAGTCTGTTATTAATTAGTATCTCCAGCCTGTTTACCTTTGCAGCGGCGACCAAACCAGCACCGAGCATTCCTGCCTATCAGATTGGTCCGGGTGATGTGTTGAATGTGTCTGTCTGGAAAGAAGATGGCCTGCATCAGGAGCTTCTGGTTCGCCCCGATGGTGGCATCAGCTTCCCGTTGGCGGGTGATGTTATGGCGGGTGGCCGCACGGTTGCCGAGTTACAGGATGTTCTCACCAATAAAATCAAACGTTTTATTCCAGACCCGGTTATTACCGTATCCGTTAGACAGATCCAGAATAATAAAATCTACGTGGTAGGAAAAGTTAATCGTGCAGGTGAGTTTGTTGCGACAAGCTACGTGGACGTGATGCAGGCGCTTGCCATGGCAGGTGGTCTAAATGCCTATGCCAGCTCTGGCAATATCCGTATCTTGCGTCGTGTAAATGGGCAGGTACAAAGTTTACCGTTCGATTATGATGATGTTGCAAAAGGCAAAGATCTTAAAAGCAATGTCATTCTGAAGAGCGGTGATGTGGTTGTTGTGCCATAAGGCATTCACACTGAGTGGGCTTTGATCAGTGGCTAAAGCAAAGAAAAATCATTTCTCTACACTATTCTGTGCCGGCCTGGTTGCCGGGGCGTCGCCCTGTGTTTGTGCTGAAGAGTGGGTCATAGAACCGGCGATTAATCTGCAAACAACTTATAACGATAATATTCGGTTATATAGTGAGAACGTAGAAAAACAGAGTACAACCAGCTACAGCCTGGAACCCAAAATAAAATTCAAAGCGACGGAGTTAATGCGCTGGGAAACCGGGCTTGATGTGATGGCGCGAATGACGCGGTATCAGGATGTTGATGATGTTGATAGTAATAATGTGTTTCTGAATTTTAATTCAGGCTGGTTTACTGAACGTAGTAAATGGCGACTAAATGCCAGTTTTAAGCGTAATACGAATTTTGATACGGATTATGATACTCAGAGCACTAATTCGAGTTTATTGTTAGATGATCATACGGAAGAAGAAACCATAACATTAAAACCTTCCGTTGAGTATCAAATGACGGAAAGCTCAGTGATTGGCCTGGTGCTTAGTAGTGCTGATATTGAGTATGATGAGGTACGAACATCTAACTTAAGGGACTATACCTATGATAGTGCACGGAGCTACTTGTATACTCGTGTGAGTGAAAGTCAGCAAATCGGTGTAACAGCTGAATATGCTGAATTTGATCGCAAGGATGATAGCTTTGCCTATGATAAAACGAGTTTCAATTTAGATTATACGTATTACATCAATGAGTCATCACAGGCTGAAATTTCGATTGGTGACAGGACAGTTGAGTCTGAATCGACAGTCTTAATTTGTAATGCATCAGGGACTGAGTTTTCGGTTTCGACAAATGAATGTCCACCGACTGTGACTATCGGGTTTTTTACCGTTCCAGTGACATCGTTTCGTTACGAAACTACTACTCAGACAGAAGACGGTACGGATATTAGTTTCACATATCGATACGCAACTGAAAATACATCGCACAATCTGACAGCGGCTCAGTCTGTCTCGCCATCAAGTGTTGGTACAGCGCAGGAAACCCGAAATATCCGATATCAATTGTCTTACAGAGACACAGAACGATTAAGTTATAGCCTGAATCTGAGTGGTTCGAAATATGAAACTTTTGCAGGTGGTGATATCACTTCAGATCGAGAAACTTATCGGTTCGAGCCTGGGGTGAATTACAAACTGGACAAGTACTGGGCACTAAATTTCAGATATTCTTATATGCAGCGAACACTGGCGAGTAGCAATCTTGAAAGTGAGTCTAATGCATTATATCTGAGTTTATATTTGAATTGGCCAAAACTGGCATCGACTTATTAATATGAAATTATGACTATGGATGAGCAAGAAAAAAGTATACAAGATTATTTCGCGATATTGAGTCGACGAAAGGCATCGATCATTATCACAGGCTTAATCGTGTTTCTTATTGGGCTTGTGACTGCGCTTGTATGGCCACCTACCTACCGATCAGCTGCTACGATTCTTATCAAGGAGCAGGAAATTCCTACGGAACTGGTACGATCAACTGTTACATCTTACGCAGCGCAACGTATCGAAACGATAAAACAGCGGGTTATGACCAGACCAAATCTGATGGAGATTATTAATAAGTATGATCTCTATGTAAAAGAGCGCAAGCGTAAAACGACTGAAGAAGTGCTGGAAATCATGCGTGAAGATATACGCCTGAATATGATCAGTGCTGATGTTATGGACCCTAGAACAGGGCGACCAGGTGTTGCGACGATTGCATTTACTCTTTCGTACGATGGCGCAAGCCCGTCTTCGACCCAAAAAGTAGCTGGTGAGTTAACTAGTCTGTTTCTGGCAGAAAACCTCAAGACACGAAAAGAAAAAGCTAGCCAGACATATAGCTTCCTCACCGATGAGACAGCCAAGCTCGAGCTCAAAATAGCGGATGCGGAAAAAAAATTAGCGCAGTTTAAAGAAGAGTATGCTGACAGTTTGCCTGAAATGACAGTAATGAATATGAATATGTTAAGTCGTACAGAGAACGACTTAATGGTGATTGAATCTGAGCTGAGGGCAAAAGAGGAACGTCGTATATTTCTTGAAAGTCAGTTGGCACAGATTAACCCACTGACGAATATGCGTTCTGCGACTGGGGAATCAATTCTGGATCCAGTATCCAGGTTAAAGGCACTAGAGTCAGAATATGCAAGCCTGTCTGCTAAGTACTCAGATCAGCATCCCGATATTGTTAAAATTAAACGTGAAATCAGTGGCCTTAAAGCTCAAACCGG
>JBFHWF010000037.1:0-21568 GCA_041589175.1 Gammaproteobacteria bacterium | reverse complement strand
GGTCGACTGGACAGTGCCTGGGCGCGCTGGTCACGCCCCTGGACCAATATTGCCTGGGTCTTCCTCACCATCGGTATCGCCCTGGGCAGCTGGTGGGCCTATTACGAGCTGGGCTGGGGCGGCTGGTGGTTCTGGGATCCGGTCGAAAATGCCTCCTTTATGCCATGGCTTGTGGGTACAGCACTGATTCACTCACTGGCGGCTACGGAAAAACGTGGTGTCTTCAAGGCATGGACGGTGTTACTCGCCGTGTTTACCTTCTCGCTCAGCCTGCTGGGTACCTTCCTGGTACGTTCCGGTGTGCTGACCTCGGTACACGCCTTTGCCAATGATCCGGAGCGTGGGGTGTTTATCCTGATGTTCCTCGGCGTTACCGTGGGATGCTCGCTGGCCCTGTATAGCTGGCGTGCGCCGCAGATTCGCAGCGCCATTAAACTGAATATAATGTCACGTGAAGGTGGCCTGTTAATCAATAACGTATTGCTGGTTATCACTGCGGCATCGGTGTTGTTGGGTACCCTGTACCCGCTGGCACTGGATGCGCTGGGTGCTGGCAAGATTTCTGTGGGCCCACCGTACTTCAATGCGCTGTTTATCCCGTTAACCATTCCCATCGCCATGCTGGTGGGTGTGGCGGCGCTGTCCCGCTGGAAACAGGACAGCGCCGAGCGCCTGGGTAAAAAACTGTGGATTCCGTTTCTGCTGAGCATTGGGCTGGGTACCGCCTTACCTTATGCGTTCCTCGACGAGGTGAAGTGGGCGGCTGTTCTGGCATCGATTCTTGCCATGTGGATTACCTTTACCAGCATGCAGGGGATTGTTGATCGTGTGTCCGGTAAGAAAAATAAAATTCAGGCCCTGTTGAATACGCCGCGGGGCTTCTACGGCATGAGCTTTGCGCACTTCGGTATCGCCGTGTTCGTAGTCGGCATTACCCTGACGTCCCAGTACAGTATCGAGAAGGATATCCGTCTGGTACCGGGGCAGACCTATGATATCGGTGCCTATAGCTTTAAGTTTCATGGTGTTGAAGATGTGAGTGGTCCTAATTATCGGGCAACAGAGGGACGCTTCACGGCCTCATACCAGGGGCAGCCGATTACCGAGCTGGCATCACAGAAACGTCTCTACAATGCAGGTGGTATGCCGATGACCGAGGCGGGCATCGACGCTGGCTTCTGGCGTGACCTTTATGTATCGCTGGGCGAACCCCTGGATAACAAGGGGGCCTGGAGCGTGCGGCTTTACCATAAGCCATTCATTCGCTGGATATGGCTGGGTGCGGTGTTTATGGCGCTGGGCGGTTTGCTGGCAGCGACCGACAAACGCTACCGTCGTGAAATTCGTGCATCACAACCGCAGACTGCGACTGCGGCAGGGGTTGCATAATGGCACGTTATGCTCTGCTGGCTGGCTTTTTTGTTTTGATGGCAGTGTTCTACGTGGTGCTTGACCGCATGAACGACGGCGAATACAACCCGCGGGATATTCCATCGGAATTTCTCGGTAAGCAGGCACCTGAAATCAATGTGCCCGATTTACTGGATGCCAGCCACACGGTCACCACGGCCAGTATGAAAGGTAAAACCTGGCTGTTTAACGTGTGGGGCACCTGGTGCCCGGAATGTTGGCGTGAACATGCCTTCCTGATCGAATTACACAAAGCCGGTGTGCCCATTGTTGGCCTTAACTGGCGTGATGAGCGTGAGGAAGCGCTCGCCATGTTAAAACGTCTGGGTAATCCGTTTAGCCAGATCGGTTTCGATCCGGACAGCAGTGTTGCCATGGACTGGGGCGTATACGGTGCACCGGAAACCTTCCTGGTCAATGCAGAAGGTATTATCGTGAGCAAGCATACGGGTGGTATTACCCCGGCGATATGGCAGCAGAAATTCGCATCTTACTTCCAGCCAGCAGGGGCACAGTAATGAAACAACGTATTTCCTCTTACCTGTTACTGTTTTTATTCGTTAGCATGCCACTGGCGTTACAGGCGAAAGTTGAACAACGTCAGTTTAGTACGCCGCAGATGGAAGCGGATTATAAAGTGCTGATTAACGAGCTGCGCTGCCTGGTGTGCCAGAACCAGAACCTGGCCGACTCCAATGCCGAGCTGGCGCAGGACATGCGGAGTAAAGTTTTCAAGATGCTCGACGAGGGCAAACAGAAAGATGAAATCGTCGATTACATGGTGGCCCGCTACGGCGATTTTGTGATGTACCGTCCACCGGTAAAAACCAGCACCATGCTACTGTGGTATGGACCGATTATTTTCTTCGTCATCGCTGCGCTAGTCGTGATGACCTATATCCGTCGACAGAAGTCGACGCCAGTAGCCGACGTCGATCAGCAGCGTCAGCAGAAAGCCCATTCATTGCTGGATGACGAATAGATACATGCTGACAGCTTAAAGAGCCAGAGACCCTAATGACCTTATTTATCCTGAGCACCATTCTGCTCACATTAATTGCCCTCCTGTTTATCCTGCCGGCGATGATGCGCCCGAATAAACCAGTGACCGATGACTACGATGACATTAATGTTTCCATCGCCCGTGAACGCCTGAAAGAACTTAAACAGCAGCGCGACAATGGTGAAATTACCGAAGCCGTTTTTCAGCAGCTACACGATGAGCTCGAAGCCTCACTTGCGCTGGATCTGAATGATCGTCAAGAGGTGGCTGCCACGGTCGCAGCTCCCAGCCGATTTGCCGCTATATCAATGGTGCTGGTGATCCCGGTACTGGCTGTGTTGTTCTACGCAAAACTGGGTACGCTGGATGCTGTTGATGGTAAAGCCGCACAGCAGGCAGTGGAAATTCCGGCGGGAGAGAATCGACCGCAGATGAGCATCGAGGAAGCGATCGCCAAGTTGCAGCTGCGCCTGCAACAGGAACCGGATAATGCGGAAGGCTGGTTTATGCTGGCAAAAACCTACATGACAGTGCAGCAATATCCACAGGCTGTCGAAGCCTACAAGACGACGATTTCTCTGGTGGGTGAGGAGCCGGATTTATTGTTACGCTATGCGGATGCCGTGGCGATGTCAGAAGGCGGGCGTCTGACCGGGACTGCTGCGGGTATTATCGAAAAGGTATTGCAGTTAGCTCCTGATAGCCCAACGGCTCTGTGGATGGCGGGTACCGCACAGAGTCAGCAGGGGAATTTCGAACAGGCACTGATGCACTGGTATAAACTGCGACCGATGTTGAACGGAGAACCCGAGGCAGAGGCACAGTTAAGCCAGCTGATTGGTAATGCTGAATCACAACTGGATGCAGACACCCTGGCTGGCCTGAAACAGAGTTATGCGTCTGCAACTCCGCTTGAAACAGAACCTGCTGTGAGTATCGATGTTGAGGTACAGCTTGATCCAGGGCTACAGCAGCAGGTAGCCCCGGGTGATACCCTGTTTATTTTTGCACGTGCAATAGATGGGCCGCCGATGCCGCTGGCAGCAGTTCGGGAAACTGTGGCTGCACTACCATTACGCGTACAGTTGAGTGATGCCATGGCGATGATGCCGCAGTTGAAACTGTCTAACTTTGAACAGGTTGCGCTGCGTGCCGTGGTGAGCAAGTCGGGTCGGCCGGGTATTCAACCGGGTGATCTGTTTGCTGAACTATCGCCGGTTTCTGTAAAGGGCTCCGATACCGTTCACCTGCTTATTAATCAGGTACAGCCCTAGATTCGTCGGCAGAAAGGGGGCCGTCCATCTGCGTTTTTTCGTCAGGGCCTTCACTTCTGGCTGAATCTGCTACATTTAAAGTGAGATCTATTGTTAGTTCAAACAATAAGGAGTCACACATGAATGTATCAATCGAGTCATTTCCTAATGCCCCCAAGGGCTGGTCTATTGCCGATGCCGAAGCTGTTGCGAGTGCCGATGGTATTACCATGACAGATGATCACTGGGAACTGGTTGGCGCATTGCAGGAATACTATGGAAAAGTGGAACACCCCAAGTTAAGGGAAGTGAAAGATGCCCTTGATGAAAAGTTTCACGACCAGGGTGGTATTAAGTTCCTGCATCAGATGATTCCGGCCGGGCCAGTCGCAGAAGGTTGTAAACTGGCAGGCCTGAATGTACCAGCAGGTGCAGTCGACAAGTCATTTGGAAGCGTTGCCTGATTTAAACAGGTGTTCATATTGTTGTGTTGTAATGAAACAGGCGGGTACGATTATGTACTCGCCTGTTTTCGTTTAGCTGTTTAAAGCACCGAGTTATTCATCACATAAGAGACGGATTCCAGGTCATGGCTGAAATAGCAGATCTGGTTGCGACCATTGTTTTTAGCCGCGTATAGCGCTTTATCTGCCAGCTTAACAATATCATCTTCCTGCACGCATTGCTGGTTGATAGAAATACCAATGCTCAGGCTAACGGGCTGATTATGATGCGGGTTAATGGGTAACTGTTCGAGTTCCGCAATATACTGCTGTATGCGCTGGGCAACTCGTATCGCACCATCCATGCCCGTGTCCTGCAGGATGATGACAAACTCTTCGCCGCCATAGCGGGAGACATAGTCTCCAGGGCGCAGTGTTGATCGGGTCAGGGCCTGGCTAACTGAAACCAGTATTTCATCGCCGATCTGGTGGCCATAGCTATCATTCAGGGCCTTGAAATAATCGATATCAATCATTAGAACGCATAATGGTGAGTTACCGCGACGAGCAACCAGTAGTTGTTTCTTAAGGGTTTCTCCAAAGCTGCGCCGATTATAAAGTTGGGTAAGCGGGTCCTGGTGAGCCAGCTTGATCAGTTTCTGGTTGGCCATTTCTAGCTCTTCAGTGCGGCGTCGTACCAGGTTTTCGAGATCTTCCTGATACTTTATGAGGCGGATTTCATCTTCCTTACGTGTATTAATATCACGATGGAAGCCGGTGAGGCGTATGACTTCGCCTTCACTGTTAATTTCCTTGATGGCATGGGCTTCCACCCAGAGATATTCCTGGCTGGCTGTCTGAATACGGTATTCGATGGAAAAGCTGGAGCCACCCTTCTCCATGTATTCAGTCCATATAATTAGAAACTGTCCCAGATCGTCGGGATGAATCAGGTTGATCCAGGTATTGAATGATGGGTCGATGTCATCATTGCTATAGCCCAGCATCTGTAGCCAGCCATGGGAAAAGTACACCTGTCCGGTGGGAATATACCAGTCCCAGTAACCATCGCCGGCAGATTTGAGCAGGTTATCGAAATGATCACGAGGCCCCTGTGGGGCATCAATGGCGGCACCTTCCAGGGGGCGGGCAACAGCAACAGTGGCATCGTGACCTTCCCAGCGAATCGGCAGGCAGTGAATAAAAAGCCGCTGGCGTTGCTCAGTGTCATGGATTTCCAGCTGCTGATAGTGATGCCCTTTAATGCGCTCCTGTAACTGTGTGAACAGGCTTTCATTTTCCTGATGTAGCAGCATATGTCCACGTGTGTTGCTATAGAGTACTTTGTTATCGTCGAAAATAATAACGGCATCGGAGACACAGGCGAGGATGCCTAGTGTTTCGGTGGGAATCGTCTCGTGAATATTCTGTGCGGCCATGCAGTTACTATCCATAATCAGACGGAGGAAAGAAATTAAAGTATAGTCTATGGATATAGTATAGGTGACCAGCTTCTTTAAGATGTATGAGTGTATGCGAAGATTCTTATGTATAATCCACCTAACTATTATGCCCGTATCTTTCTGGAGTTGTGCATAGCTAATGTCTGACGTAAATACGCATCATATTGTGATCGTGGGTGGTGGAGCTGGTGGTCTTGAACTGGCAACCCGCCTCGGTAAAAAACTGGGCAAACGAAAACGCGCCCGCATAACCCTGCTGGACTATAACCGGACACATATCTGGAAGCCATTATTGCATGAGGTCGCTGCTGGTACCTTCGATTCATATGAGAATCAGGTGGAGTATATGGCGCAGGCCAAGCAGAATTATTTTGAGTATCGTCTGGGGCGCATGTATAAGCTGGATCGTGACAAGCGAATCGTTTATGTGGCCCCGACAGTTAACCAGGCCGGTGAAGAAATTATCCCCGAGCGTGAATTCCACTACGACACCCTGGTAATGGCCGTCGGCTCAGTGAGTAACGACTTCAATATCGAAGGGGTCAGGGAACACTGCATGTTCCTGGATACCAAGGAAGAAGCGCAGTCGTTCCAGAATCGGCTGCTGGAAACCTATATAAAGGCAAATACACAGGAAGGCGAGATTCTGCCGGGGCAGCTGGATGTTGTTATCGCCGGAGCTGGTGCCACGGGTGTGGAGTTATCTGCACAATTATACAAAGTGTCACGGCTATTTACGGCATATGGTCTTGACCAGATTAACCCGGCACAGATCAAGATTCATATTGTTGAAGCAGCTGAGCGTATTCTCTCTGGTCTGCCGCCAACGCTATCTGCGGCTACACACGCCGAGTTAAGCAAGCTGAATATCGATGTGATCACCAATGAGCGTGTGGTCAAAGTTGAGAAAGACAAGTTGATAACCCATACCGGGCGAATTATCCCGGCTGCGATTAAGGTGTGGGCAGCGGGCATCAAGGCGCCGGACTTCCTGAAAAAACTTGACGGGCTTGAAGTGAACAAGATCAATCAGCTGGTTGTAACACAGACGCTACAAACCACTGAAGATGAAAATATTTTTGCACTGGGTGACTGTGCACAGTGTGAATGGCCTGAAATGAGTAGTTATGTTCCGCCAAGAGCACAAGCAGCTCATCAACAGGCGTCACTGCTGGTGAAGTCGGTGTGCGCACGGGTAGCAGGAAAGAGCCTGCCAGAGTTCAAGTATAAGGACTATGGCTCGTTGGTATCACTGGGTAAGTTCAGTACGGTAGGTAACCTGATGGGCAACCTGACGGGTAGTGTCATGGTGGAAGGGTTCTTTGCGCGAATGGTGTACCTGTCACTCTATAAGCTACACCAGCTGGCGTTGTTTGGTTTCTACCGTACCATGATGCTGAGTATTGCGCATACCCTGCGCTCGACGGTGGACCCAGAGATAAAGTTGCACTAGCTAAATAATCTGTAGCAGAAAAACCAGAGGCCGCTGCGACATTCAGCGGCCTTTCGTTTATGTGTTAAAAGAATATTCTCATATACTTAAATATCATTAGATTTAAATCAAGATTTACTAATTTTGAACTCCCTCGCCCAGTAGAATTGACCTAAGTCAAGAAGCTCAAACTCATCTGTGGTTTACTCACACCCACGCAAATCGCATTAGACGATTTTAAAATTATTACCTCAACGGCGAGGAATTTAACAGTGAGTACACCGGCATTGAGTCGACATCAGTTAATACGTGGCAACACGTCGGCAACTGTTGTGCGGCCACCCTGGGCAGTCGACGAAGACAGCTTCATTGAAGACTGTACCCGCTGTTTTTCCTGCGCTAAAGCCTGCCCATCACACCTGATTGTTAAAGGTATGGGGGGTTACCCCGAATTATCATTTACACGGCACGGCTGCGATTTCTGCGAAGCCTGTGTACGTGCCTGCCCTGAGTCTGTGTTGCACATAGAAGAGGGTGCTATCAATATTCCCTGGCAACAACAGGCTGTTATCAGTGACGCCTGCTTTTCCCGTCGCGGCATCATCTGCCGTTCATGTGGTGAGATATGTGAAAGCCGTGCCATTCGTTTCAAACCCTCACTGGGTGGAAGAAGTCAGATAGAAATAGAGGCTGCAAGCTGTACGGGTTGCGGCGAATGTGTGCATGTGTGTCCTGCGCATGCCATTGAGATTGAAAAAATATCCCTTAATCCATTATCACTTAATCAATTATCACGGGGAGAAACCCATGAGTGAATACAACCTGTGTGGAGTTCTGGTGCATGCACAGCAGAACAATCGACTGGATGTGCAACAGCATCTGCAACAGCAGCAAGGTACTGAAGTGCATGCGGTAACCGAAGAAGGCCGCCTGGTGGTCACGATGGAAGATAAAAGCCGTAAGCAGCTTGCAGATCGAATTATGAAGTTAAATCAAATAGAAGGTGTGCTTTCTGCCTCGATGATTTTCCAGTACAGCGATGATGAATTATCCGAACAGGAAACACCAATAACAAACCTTAGTGAAGAGAGGATGTCAGCATGAATCAGCAGAAAATGACACGCCGTGATTTTGTAAAAACCAATGCGATAGCAGCAACGGCAACGGCAGCAGGTATTACCATTCCCGGCATTAAAGAAACCCTGGCGGCATCCACCGATAAGATACGATGGGATAAGGCGCCCTGTCGTTTCTGTGGTACGGGATGTTCAGTCCTGGTCGGCACACAGAATGGTAAAATTGTGGCTACACAGGGTGATCCCGATGCACCGGTTAATCGTGGCCTGAACTGTATTAAGGGTTATTTTCTGTCAAAGATTCTATATGGGCAGGATCGCCTGACAAAACCATTGTTGCGTAAAACCAATGGTAAGTACGATAAAAATGGTGAATTCACTGAAGTTAGCTGGGATGAAGCCTTTGATGTGATGGCTGAGAAATGGAAGGCCGCACTGAAAAAAGATATGGAAGCGAACAAAGGTAAACCTGCCGATCAGTTAACATCAACGGTTGGTATGTTTGGTTCAGGTCAATGGACTGTTTTTGAAGGATATGCAGCATCCAAACTGTATAAAGCAGGTTTCCGTTCTAATCATATTGATCCAAATGCGCGTCACTGTATGGCATCTGCGGTAGGTGCCTTTATTCGTGGTTTTGGATCAGATGAGCCTATGGGCTGTTACGATGATATGGAACACGCAGATGCCTTTGTGCTCTGGGGTTCTAACATGGCTGAAATGCACCCCATCCTGTGGACACGGATTACCGATACACGCCTGACAAAGCCTGGCTGTGAAGTTCACGTGTTATCTACCTTCGAGCATCGCAGTTTTGATCTGGCTGATAATGGAATGGTGTTTACGCCACAGACGGATCTTGCCATTCTTAACTATATTGCCAATTACATTATTCAGAATAAGGCCTATAACAAGGACTTCCTTGATAAGCATGTTAATTTCACCGAAACAGTGACTGATATCGGTTATGGCCTGCGCCCCGAGCATGAGCTCGAAAAGAAAGCCAAGAATGCTGGTAAAGGCAAACTGAGCAAGATCAGTTTTGAAGAATACGCGAAGAGCGTTGAGCCCTACACACTGGATTATGCCCATGAGCTGAGTGGTGTGCCCAGGGAGCAACTGGAACGTCTGGCGAAACTGTATGCCGACCCCAACAAGAAGATCATGTCGTTATGGACCATGGGCTTTAACCAGCATACCCGTGGTGTATGGGTCAACGGCCTGATGTATAACGTACACCTGTTAACCGGTAAGATTTCACAGCCCGGTAATGGCCCATTCTCTCTGACTGGTCAGCCTTCTGCCTGTGGTACTGCGCGTGAAGTTGGAACCTTTGCTCACCGTTTACCGGCTGATTATGTGGTTAAGAAAAAAGCGCATCGTGATCTTGCTGAAAAAATCTGGCAACTACCAGAAGGTACGATTCCAGGCAAGGTAGGTTATCACGCTGTGCTACAGAACCGTATGCTGAAAGACGGCAAGCTGAATGCCTACTGGGTAATGTGTAATAACAATATGCAGGCCGCACCGAATATGAATGAGGAAGGCCTGCCGGGTTATCGTAATCCAGCAAACTTCATTGTTGTGTCTGATCCCTACCCAACGGTTACGGCGATGGCCGCAGACCTGATTCTGCCAACCGCGATGTGGACAGAGAAAGAAGGTGCTTATGGTAATGCGGAACGTCGTACCCAGTTCTGGCGTCAGCAGGTTAATGCACCGGGTGAAGCCAGGTCGGACCTGTGGCAACTGATGGAATTCTCCAAGCGTTTCAAGATGGAAGAGGTATGGCCGGAAGAACTGCTTGCCGAGGCACCTGAGTACAAAGGTAAAACATTATTCAATGTGCTGTATGAAAATGGTTTTGTGAATCAGTACAAGAAACAGACAGTAACTGACGATCGCGGTAATACCTACGCGAACTCGGAGATGGATGCATTTGGTTTCTATGTTCAGAAAGGTCTGTTTGAAGAATATCGTCGCTTCCAGTTTGAAGGGCCCAAGCGTGGTCACGAACTGGCAGATTTCGATACCTACCATAAAACACGTGGCCTGAGATGGCCGGTCATCGATGGTAAGGAAACGCTCTGGCGTTATGCCGAAGGTTACGATCCATTCGTGGCTAAAGGTGAAGGTTTCAAGTTCTATGGTAAGGCTGACGGTCGAGCGAATATTATTGCCGCGCCCTATGAGCCACCTGCCGAGAGTCCGGATGCAGAATATGATTTGTGGTTATCCACGGGTCGTGTGCTGGAACACTGGCATTCAGGTTCGATGACACGCCGTGTGCCTGAATTGTACCGGGCATTCCCAGATGCGGTGATCTTTATGCATCCAGAGGATGCTAAAAAACGTGGGCTGCGAAGAGGTATGGCGGCTAAGGTTGTATCGCGTCGAGGTGAAATTGAAGCGATGGTCGAAACCCGTGGTCGTAATCGTCCTCCAGAAGGACTGGTGTTTGTGCCCTGGTTCGATGCCGGACGTCTGATTAACAAGGTGACACTTGATGCTACGGATCCGTTGTCGAAAGAAACGGATTATAAGAAGTGCGCCGTTAAGATTGTCAGAGTATAAGGTGAACGTCATTGCAGACGTGTGGAGATAATACGTGAGTACACCGGCCCAGAAAAATCAGCAGCAGAGACGCCAGTTCCTCGAGTCAATGACTCGAGGTGCGGGTGCGCTCGCACTGTTTGCAACGGGCCTGAGTGTACTTAGTCGACCTGCACGTAGTCTGCCTGCACAGGCCTTACGACCACCCGGAGCAGCAGCTGACGATCTTGATTTTCAGTCGGCCTGTGTGCGATGTGGTTTGTGTGTACGTGATTGCCCCTATGACACACTCAGGCTGGCAACCTGGGTGGATGATGTTGCAGCGGGCACACCTTTTTTTGAGGCACGCAAAATACCCTGTGAGATGTGTGAGGACATCCCCTGTGTAAAAGCCTGCCCAAGTGGTGCACTGGATCCAGCGTTAACGAATATTGATGATTCTCGTATGGGGCTGGCCGTGTTGATCGATCAGGAAGCCTGTATTGCGTTTCAGGGATTACGCTGCGAAGTGTGTTTCAATATCTGCCCGGTACAGGGTAAGGCAATCAGTTTGAAGCGCTCACATAATGTACGGACAGGCAAGCATGCACTGATTATTCCAGAGGTGCATTCAGATTACTGTACAGGGTGTGGAAAATGTGAACACGCCTGTATTCTGCAAGAAGCAGCTATCAAAGTTATGCCGATACAGCTAGCAAAAGGTGAGGCGGGTAAACATTACAGGCTTGGCTGGGAAGAAAAGCAAAAGGCAGGAGCTAGCCTGGTTACGCCAGATCAGCAACATCAGTATAACCTGCCCGAAGGTGTTATTTATGATTATGAAGGGGAGGGGTTAAAGCCCGCTCCTGCACTGCAGCCTGCAAACGATGATACACCGTTTAAGCAGAGCGCACTGGACAGACTCAATCAGGGATTTAAATAAACTTGGTTTATAGAACAGTATGGCAACAAAAGCATTACAAATAGGCAAAGACGCACGACAGCAGAAAGGCTGGTTGCGCGCACACAAATGGTTACTGCTGCGCAGGCTATCACAGCTATCGGTTATTGCGCTGTTTGTAAGTGGTCCATTACTGGGTGCCTGGTTAATCAAGGGTGATATGTCATCAAGCCGAGTCCTCGATACCATTCCATTAACTGATGCCTTTGTCTTTCTGCAGACTCTTTTCGCAATGGCACCTGTCGAGCAGACACTGTTAATTGGTGCAGCCATTGTTACAGTATTTTATCTGATAGCAGGTGGACGTACTTATTGCGCCTGGGTATGCCCGATAAACATGGTAACCGACGGTGCAGAGTCACTGCGCAGAAAACTTAATATTAAAACTCGAATCAATTTGTCGCGTTCTAATCGCAGTATATTACTGGGCGCAATTTTGCTTGGTAGTCTGTTTACAGGAACCCTGATTTATGAGCTGGTGAATCCGGTTACCATGTTCCAGCGTGAACTGGTATTTGGTATGGGGTTTTCCTGGGCAATACTATTTTCAATTTTTATATTTGATATGTTTTTTAGCAAGCGTGGATGGTGTGGTCATCTTTGCCCAATGGGTAAATTTTACAGTTTGCCGGGTAAGTTAAGTCTGCTCCGGGTAAATGCCAGTAAGCGCGATCAGTGTAACGATTGCATGGAATGTTATGTCGTATGCCCTGAACCACAGGTTATCAAGCCGGCGTTAAAAGGCGCGGCTAGTGAAACACCTGTTATTTTGTCGGGTGACTGCACAAACTGCGGGCAGTGCATCGATGTGTGTGCAAAAGATGTTTTTACACTGAGTCACAGATTTACAACTCCAATTACAGAAAAACTAGAGTCTTCTCAACGCGAGGTTAGCTTATGAAAAAGTCAGTATTAGCTGGATTATTCCTGTTGAGTGCGGCAGCACTTAATTCAACAACATTGGCGGCTGCCGAGGTGAAGTCACTACGTGGATCGGTGGCCCTTGATACGCCGTCCGATACTGTTGAAGTCAAAAAGAATATCAATGATAAGGCACCTATAGCCAGGGATTATGTGCAACAGCCACCACTAATTCCTCATAAGATCAAGGGCTACGATATCAATCTTAAATTTAACAAGTGTCTGACCTGCCATAGCTGGTCGAACTACAAGAAATCAGGTGCAACGAAAATTTCGCAAACTCACTTTGAAGACCGTGCGGGAGATGCTCATTCGAATGTCGCAGCAAGGCGTTACTTCTGTACCCAGTGTCATGTACCTCAGGCTGATGCAAAACCACTGGTACAGAATGAGTTCGAAGCAGTAAAGACCATAAACTAAATTAGAAGAGAGTTTGCGATGAGTATTAAATCAATAATTGCAAAACTACGACGCCCCAGTACTGCGACACTGGGTAGTTTGCTAGTTGTTGGCTTTGTTAGCGGTGTTATATTCTGGGGTGGTTTTAATACCGCCATGGAAGCGACTAATACAGAAACATTCTGTATCAGTTGCCATGAGATGGAAGATAATGTTTATCAGGAATATACCGAGACGGTGCATTACACCAACCGTACAGGCGTTAGAGCGACCTGTCCTGACTGTCATGTGCCCAAGCCATGGATTCATAAGATGGTGAGAAAAGTGCAGGCCAGTAATGAGCTGTTCCATAAGGCGCTAGGTTCGATAGATACGGCAGAGAAATTTGAAGAAAAACGTCTCAAGCTTGCACAGAATGTATGGCGTTCTATGGAAAAAACTGATTCACGTGAATGTCGGAACTGTCATAACTATGAGTCTATGGACTTTGTGGAACAACAACGACGTGCTGTTGCGAATCATAGCGTTGGTCTTGAAACTGGCAAGACCTGTATCGATTGCCATAAGGGAATTGCACATTCACTACCCGCGCTGTATGAGGTCGATCCCAGTGCCGTTGTGGGTAATGTAGAGCATTAACAGATACTCCATCCACCAGGCCGTGTAGGTGTTTAGCGGCCTGGCTTTTTACCGTTTCCTGCATGCTAGCGGGCTCACCGCTAATTGATATGTGGATTTTCCTAGTATGTTTCCTCATATCTGATTAAAATTCCTACTATTGCTATTATCACGGGTGATTACATCACCATCTGGAAAATCATTACGGGGAGATCTCGGTGAAGTTCACGCTTGACGAATTTCGTGCCTGGAAAAACAAGAAAGTGACACTGGTCGGTATGTCGGGAGTTGGTAAAACCTACCTTTCGAGTATGTTACGGGATAGCCAGTGGTTTCACTTTTCAGGTGATTATCGTATTGGTACCCGGTATCTTGATGAGCCTATCCTCGATATGATCAAGCAACAGGCTATGCAGGTACCCTTTCTGCAAGAGTTGCTGCGGAATGACTGGATCTATATTCGAAACAATATCAAGGTGCATGATCTGGGGCCGGTATTGAGTTTTGTTGGCAAGCTGGGGAACCCTGAGCTGGGCGGTGTTGAACTGGATGATTTTGTCAATCGCCAGGCAAAGTACCGTGATGCAGAGATCGCGACCATGTATGACGTGCCGGAGTTTATAGAAAAGGCCCAGAATATTTATGGTTATGAGCACTTCGTGAATGATGTGGGAGGGAGCCTGTGTGAACTGGATGAACCGGGTGTTATGGAAACGCTGGCGGAGCATACACTTATATTATATATCCAGGTGACGAATAAGGCTGAAGAGGACAAACTCATCAGTCGGGCACAGAGTGCACCCAAGCCATTATATTATCGTCCTGATTTTTTGCAGGAACAGCTGGCGATTTACCTCAAGCAAAACGCACTGGATTATGCAGCACAGATGGATCCAGACGAATTCACACGCTGGATTTTCCCACGGCTGTTCCATTCGCGTATTCCTCGATATGAAGACATCGCAAAGCTGGGTTACACGGTAACCTCGGAAGAAGTATCACAGGTTAGTAATGAAGCCGATTTTCTACAATTACTGGAAACGGCTATCAGTCGTCAGTAATCAGTTAACCGAGTTGAGCTTATGCCTATAGTTGCGCACAATAGTTTGCCCACATTCGAAAGGCTAAAGAGAGAAGGCATTAAAGTGCTGGAATCTTCAACGGCCATGCATCAGGATATTCGTGAACTACATGTGGGTTTGCTCAATATGATGCCAGATGCAGCACTAGCCGCAACTGAGCGTCAGTTTTTTCGCCTGATTGGTGAAAGTAACCCGATTGCACAGTTCTTTGTACACCCATTCAGCCTTGATGGGTTATCAAGAGGTGAGGCAGCCAGTACCCATATCGATAACTTTTATGAAACATTCGAGCAGATTCGGGAGCAGGGTCTGGATGCGCTGATTATTACCGGTGCAAATGTCGTTGGTGCTGAGTTATCTAACCAGCCTTTCTGGGAGCCACTCATCGAAGTGATGGACTGGGCCCATGAAAATGTCACCTCTACACTCTGCTCCTGCCTGGCAACCCATGCGGTACTGGAGTTTCGCTATCAGCAGAAACGCATACCCATGAAAAGTAAGAAATGGGGTGTGTTTAGCCATAAATTATCAAACCACGAGCACCCACTGGTGACCGATATCAATACACGGTTTGATGTGCCTCACTCCCGTTGGAACAAGGTGACTCGCAAGCAGTTTGAACAGGCCGGCCTGCATGTGCTGGCCGTTGGTGAGGTGGATGATTGTGTGCATCTGGCTACTTCGACAGATGGTATACGTAGCGTTTTTTTTCAGGGGCACCCGGAGTACGATACCATTTCACTGCTTAAGGAATATAAGCGAGAAGTGCTCCTGTATGTTGAGGGCTTGCGTGAAACCTACCCTCCTTTTCCGGAGAATTATTTTGGCGTTCAGGCATCGGCTATTCTGCGTGAATATCAGCATATTCTTGAGAGTAAAAATCCGGCTCGGGATGTGCCAGAATTTCCAGAAAGGCTCATCGTGAAACATCTCGACAATACCTGGCATGATACGGCAGGTGAGGTGGTTGGTAACTGGCTGGGGCTTGTGTATCAGCTAACGCATACTGAGCGAAGTAAGCCATTTATGGAGGGTATTGATATTAACAACCCGCTTGGTTTAAACCTGAGTGGTCAGAGTAATTTGTGAGCTGGAACTGGTGATGACAGAAGTTGAAATCGATGAACCCTTGAATGTTTTTGGTGAACCACTGGAGCTGTGTGGTGATTCACCGATCACAGGCTTCTTTCGTGATGGTCATTGCAATACCTGCGACCAGGATGTCGGATCACATACCGTCTGTATTGAGGCGACACGGGAGTTTCTGGAATATTCGCGTTTCAAGGGTAACGACCTGTCTACGCCCATGCCTGAATTTGGCTTTCCTGGGCTGCGCCCCGGTGATAGCTGGTGCCTGTGTGCGGCTCGCTGGCTGGAAGCTCATAAAGATAATATGGCACCACGTATCCATCTCAAACGAACTCATCAGCGCGCACTGGAAATCGTACCGATGCAGTTGATGAAAACATATGCTGTTGATTTAAATTAGAAAATCATCACCTGGCGTCGGCTTGTGCTATAACTAATCAGATAAGACCGATATTTCGATGCCAGCAAGGCATTTTATAACGACGTAATCTGTGTAGTGAACCCACCTTGTGTGTGGAAAATTATGAATATAATCAAGCTGTTAGTCATCCCGCTGTTGCTATTTTGCAATACTATACTCCATGCAGAACACCTCTACTTCAGTACCGGGTTTACGCCCCCTGTGTCTGATTATTACCGTGATGTGCTGAATGAAATCGACCGACGACTGGAAGATATTACTATCGGCTTCGAAGTGTTACCGGCTGAGCGTTCACTTGCACTGGTGAATCAGGGTATAAATGATGGTGAGTGTTGCAGAATTCCGCCAGTAGTCCGAGCTAAATATAGTAACCTGAGAGAGGTTGGCACCAGCTTTTTTACCGCTCGCTTCAGTGCTTTCTCCAGAAAGGACGATTTACCAATCAGCACTTTTGCCGATCTGAAACCCTACTCGGTTGCCGTTCCCAAAGGCTGGAAAATCGTAGTTAATAAAGCTACAGAAGTGCAACCCAGAGAGCTTTTTGTCGTGACAACGCCTGAACAGCTTTTTCGAATGCTTGATGAAGACAGGGCAGAGGTGGGTGTTTTGGGTTATCTGAGTGGTTTGCATGTCATACGCCAGTTACAGCTAGTGGGCATTAAAGCGATAAAACCACCTCTAGTTTCAAAAGACCTTTACATTATGTTGCATGAAAAACATCAGAGTCTGATACCGATATTCGACGGAGTGATCAAGGATATGATCGAGGATGGCACCATAGATCGTATCTACAACAACTATCAATAATTATAAGTATTTATATTCAGGGTTTAAGGGCACGAAAGTTGAATCTATTTAACTGTAAAATTTCCAGGGTTCTCGTGCTGTATGTGCTGGTATTCAGCTCATTTGTTACCTTGATTCTCACCGCCCTGCAACTCAGGATAGATTATAACTATGGTGTAGAGGATATTGACAAAAGACTCGAGCTAATTCAGATAACCAACATCGAATCGATTACCGAGTCACTCTGGACGGTCGATGAAACCCTGATGAAAATACAGATGGAGGGCCTTTCCAGGCTTCCTGATGTAATCTTCGTGGAAATTACTGATGAATCCGGTGCCACTATTGTAGCTGCGGGTAACATCGATACACCTCATACAATTGAGAGAAGCTATGCCTTGAATAAAGTTTATCGAGGTATTGATACACGTCTGGGACGTCTTCATATTGTTGCCACCAAACTCAATGTCTATCAGCGATTAATTGATACCGTTCTGATTATTCTGGTTTCACAGGCGATCAAGACCTTTCTGGTGAGTATGTTCATACTGTTTATCTTTAATATGCTGGTAACACGTCACCTATCAAAAATTGCAAGTTTTCTGGAGTCGATCAATATTCAGAAAAAGCCTGACCATTTTGAACTCGATCGTAGAATACCGGAGATGCAGAAGGGGGATGAGCTCGATAGAGTGGTTTACTCAATTAATAATATGATGGATGAAAATCATCGTCATTATGTCGATTTAAGAGAGAATCGGCACAGGTTATCGGAGAGTGAATCCAGATTTTCAGCAATCTTTAATGCAATTACTGATTCGATTGCCGTTTCTGATGTGCATGGCAATATTATGTTAGTCAATCCGGCTTTTCGTAAGCAGTTTAAGTATCCAGAGGTAACACCTAAAACACTAGATACTATACTGGCGAAACATAGCAGACAGTCAAGCGCAATGGATATATACCAGCAGGTTATTAATCAGAGTATGGGTAAGGTATACGAAAGTAGCTTCATGCGTAGTGACCATTCTGAGTTCTCTGGCGAAATGACCAGTAGTAAAGTGATTCAACCCGATGGAAAACACATCGCCTATCTTTCAATTATCAGGGATATTACGAATCGAAAACAAAATGAGGCTGAAAAAACTCAGCTAATGGAAGAGTTACAGCAGGCCCAGAAAATGGAAGCAATTGGCCTGCTAGTTGGAGGCATTGCCCACGATTTTAATAATATTCTTGGCAGTATAATGGGTTACTCCGAGCTCGCATCAGAACTGGTGGGAAGCGATCAGGCTCTGTTGAAAAAATATCTGGCCAGTGTAATGAGTAGCAGTGAAAGGGCGAGTGGTTTAATAAAGCAGTTGCTGGCATTTAGCCGACGAGGATCGAGTGAGCCTGTTCAGCTAGAAGTCGATGAACTCCTCGATGAAGTAACAATGATGCTTAAGCCACTGTTACCTGCCACAATAGATTTAAAGCTTATTAAATCAGGTACGGCATCAATTTGTTTTGATACAACCCAGATTCAACAGGTGCTGTTGAATCTCTGTCTGAACGCGCGGGATGCGATGCAAGGTAGAGGTAGTCTGACGATAACAGTAGAGAATAAATCGATAAGTCAGAATATCTGTTTCTCATGTCATAAAAAAATAAGTGGTGATTTTGTATCGATTCGCATCAGTGATACGGGCTCAGGTATAACTGAAGATGTTCTGAAGAATATTTTTAACCCTTTCTTCACGACAAAATCCCAGGGAGAAGGCACAGGTATGGGGCTCTCGGTTGTACACGGTATTTTACATAAACACGAGTCACATATACTGGTGGAATCCACTATCGGTGCAGGTACTCAATTCGAATTATTAATACCGGCAGTCGAAAGTACTATTAAGCCTGAGATGGTGAGAGTGGAGAAGTCACAGCCTGAGGTGGTCGATGTCACTAACAGACATATTCTGGTGGTTGATGATGAAAGTATGCTTGCAGAATATTTACAGGATTTACTCGAAGGCTATGATTACAAGGTTACTGCCTGTACAGACCCGCTTGAGGCGTTAAAGTTATTTCAGGCAGAACATAAGTCAATTGATTTACTGATTACCGATCAGACTATGCCACAGATGACGGGCATTGAGCTGATTCGGCAGTTGCTTATTTATAAGCCAGAATTACCCGTTATATTGTGTAGCGGCCTGAGCGATGTTGTTGCCGAGCATGAGATGGAGAAGTGTGGTGTAACGATGTATCTACAAAAGCCGGTTAAAGCGCCTGACCTGTTAAAGTCGATAGCCAAAGCGTTAGCTGAGTAAGTCGAAATAAAGTTAATGAATCGAAACGTTCGGGTTTGATATACCCTTGCTGATTTCTTCAGCCGTGGCATCCCTGACATCCAGAATATTCACAGAAAACTTTGCCGTTTTACCCGCGAGTGGATGATTGCCATCGACAGTTAACTTGCCGTCTTCAATTTTAGTAACATAAAAGGTGCGGGTTTCACCAGCATCATTTGCCATTTCTACCTGTGCACCGATCTGCCTGAACTGAGGCGGGACGTTTTCAAGGTCATCAGTAAATGTAAGTTCAGGATTAAACTCACCAAAACCTTCAGAGGGTGGTACATCGACGACGATCGTATCTCCGACCTGATGACCCTCCAGCGCACGTTCGACGCGTTCGATGAGTCCCATCTGGCTTGCACCATGAACATAGTTAACAGGTAGATCCACCTGCTCGATGACATTGCCACTGTCGTCTGAAATACTGTATGTGAACTGAACGGCTTTGTTTTTACTGATGCGCTGTGAAGACATAATGTAAGTTATTGTTTATTAATGATAAAATGAATTATTGTATTATACCCCAAATAGCCAAATCACCACAATTAGGGTGCTTAATGTGCGCATAGTATTGGTGTATAATGTCTGATCATTTTTCATACAGGTTGAAGAAATATGCAAGCCTCGAATTGTAGCAAAGCCGAGCCGTTTGCCCTGCAGGTGCTGGGTGACTCAATGCAGCCCGAGTTTATGGATGGCGTCGTTATCGTGGTTGACCCAGAAGGGGTAGTGCGTGATGGATGCTATGTGGTTGCCCTGGATAAAAAAAATGAATACACTTTTCGCCAATATCGTTTTCATGACGAGAAGCACTACCTTGTTCCGCTTAATGACCTGTATGATACCGAGGAATTTGAAGGACCTACTCATATAAAGGGTGTTGTCGTTCAGCAGGCGGGTCGTAATCGTAAGGACCGTAAGTTCTACTAGGTTTATCCTTATCCCCCAGGTGTAGTCGCTGTAGCAATCTGGGGGGCATTATATTTCACTGGCATACGAGCATGCTGTCAACTTAGATACAGTGACATTGGCTCGTGATTGTTTTTTGGCAAGCTCCTGTTCGAGAGAGAATTTGAATTCTGAGGTTTCGCCTCGCTGGCGAGTTACTTTTCTGTCAGCAGCAACAGAAAAGTAACCAAAAGAGTGCCGCCCCCGACACACTTGCCCTATCTATAAAGCAGATAGGGTTCCCAAAAATGCTTCGCTGGAGCTGCAATGTTGTTTGAAGTGACTGTGACAGTTTGACGCCGTTCCCGGGTCGTGCTGATTCGCCGTCCAGGCTCAACAGCACTCGATTTCACATCCCTGTGAAATCGCCCCTAGGCTGGGGCATTTTTGGCAAGTGTGATGGGGAAGTTGCGAAATTTCTGAATTTGCTTACCACAGGATAGCTCCCTTCGTTTTTTACAACAGACTTCGCTAAAGCTGTTCTTGCACCAGGCTCCTTCAGCCCTTGCCGAAAATTGTATACCTGTAGGGTCAAAATCACAGGGATGTGATTTTGAGGGCTGATAAGCCAGGACGGCGCATCAGACCGACCCGGCAACGAAGCTAATGTTCTCAACGATTCCAGCGATCTGACAAACAACCCATGACAATTTTCGGGAACCCCCATCGTTTTTTATGGGGGCAAGGGTGACGGAGTGGCATTTCTTTGGTTACTTTCTTGTTGCTATAGACAAGAAAGTAACTCGCCATAAAGGCGAAAAAGCAAAATTCAAATTCTCACTCAGATAAGGGCTTGCCCAAAAATAAGAAACTCCCACAGCTATCAAAACCACTGTCTCCAAACGGATTCTATCCTGGACTGACAGCTGACGAGTATAAAGAGAAATAGCGAAATGAGGCTACATGTACTACAGATGCAGCCAAAAAAGAGAGTCTGCCGTAGGCAAAAAGAGATTACCCTTCAGGTTCCATCTGGTCTGGTCGTGGCGACTTACTAAAATAGGCGTCAGCTGTGTCTTCATCCACTTCCTGTTCATCACCATTAAACAGTGGCAATTCATAATCAAACCAGCCCCTTAAGCCAGTTTTCAGAGAGTAGACATTTTCGTAGCCCATGAGTTGCATAGTGTATGCGGCGAGTGCGCTACGGTTGCCAGAGCGGCAAATGACGACGACTTCTTTTTCACGTGCTGCTGCGAGTACTGGAACAGTGTCTTCATAGCCCCAGTCGCAACCGGATTCGAGTACGCCTCGAGGAACGTTTATCGAATTTTTTATGTGTACCGTTTTAAACTCTCGAGGCTCGGTAATATCAATCAATAGAGTATCACTGGACGATTCCAGTTTTTCTTCCAGGTCCCAGGGAAAAATCTCTTTGATATTGGGCAGGATATC